>NZ_JAODYT010000085.1:0-16719 GCF_029834875.1 Pseudomonas sp. GD04158
ATTTCAACTTTCTTCGGATTTTCTCGACAGAGGGCGCCAGCTCGCTGCAACCCACTCGCTACGACAGAGACACGCGTCAGCAGCAGCCCTCCGCCCATGAGCGCATAAGCGAGCCACTCGCCCAGATCGGCACGCACCACCCAGAGCATATGCAGCAAGGCCAGCAGCAGGATGATGTAGACCAGGCGGTGCAGCGTCTTCCACTTACGGCCCAGCCTCCGGATGCTGAAGCGGTTCGAGGTAACGGCCAACATCAGGAGCCCGACAAAAGCCAGCGCTCCCACAATGATATAGGGACGTTCGGAAAGGTCGCGTAGCACCAGCTCCAGCCGCAGCCCGGCAATAAACAGCACATAGCCCGACAGATGCAAAGCGGCATAGGCAAAGCACCAAAGCCCCAGTTGCCGCCTAACCGCTATCCAGCCTCCCCAGCGAGTCAGCTGCTGCAGCGGTGTCATGGCCAGGGTGATCAGCAGAAGGATCAAGGCACCGAGGCCCAGGTTATCTACCAGCGCCTTGCCGGGATCAGGCCCCAGCAGATTGAAGGCGGCGCAGTACAACCAATAAAGCGGCGGCACCGATGCAGCCAGGAATACGCCGAAGCGCCAGAGCCTGTAGCGCATCAGTAGTACCTCGCCAGATCCATGCCTGCGTAGAGATCAGCGACCTCCTCATAGCCATTGAACATGCGCGTATCGATCACATTCGGACTGAACAGGCCACTGGGCAGTCGGCGTTCGGTTGCCTGCGACCAGCGAGGATGGTCGACCTGCGGATTGACGTTGGCATAGAAGCCATACTCGTTAGGCGCGATGCGCTCCCAGGTGGTCTTGGGCGCTTCTTCGACCAGACTGATGCGCACGATGGACTTGATGCTCTTGAAGCCATACTTCCACGGCACCACCAGGCGCAGTGGCGCCCCATTCTGGTTCGGCAGCACTCGCCCATACATACCCACCGCCATAAAAGCCAACGGATGCATGGCCTCATCCAGCCGCAGCCCCTCGACATAGGGCCAATCGATCAGCGAGAACCCCGAGCGCTGCCCCGGCATGCGCTCACGATCGACCAGCGTCTCGAAGCGCACATAGCGAGCCGACGAGGTGGGGTCGACCTGCTTGAGAAGATCAGCCAGAGGGAACCCCAGCCAGGGAATGACCATGGACCAGGCCTCGACGCAGCGCAGCCTGTAGATGCGTTCTTCGAATGCATGCGGCTTGACCAGATCCTCGATGGAGTAGCGCCCTGGCTTGCTCACTTCGCCATCGACCATGACCGTCCAGGGCTCGACCTGCAACTTGCCGGCATTGGCCGCAGGGTCGCCCTTGCCTGTACCGAACTCATAGAAGTTGTTGTAGTGCGTGGCGTCCTTGAAGGGCGTGATGCTTTCACCTTCAGCGGTTATCGCCTGCCAACGCGCCGCTGCCAGCTTCTCTTGAAACCAGCCTGGAGCCTTTGACGGCTCGACATCGGCGTAGACACCTGGAGTGTCAGCACTGGCCAGACCCGGCATGGCAGTCATGGCTGCCAGCGCCAGCGAGCCCTGCATCAGTTTGCGACGAGAGAGGTAAACGGACTCAGGCGTGACTTCGGACTCGAGAGCCCGAGAAGAGGGAGGAACTCTGATGAGCATGGCAACTCCGCGACTACAGTTCGGAAAACGAACTGTAGACCACGGAGTGCGGAAGAAATTACAGGGTCAGACTGATTTACGACGACGCAGCTGCAACAAGTACTGAATGGGGCCGGAAAATGCGTAGGCCAGGAAAATCAGCAACAGAATGCGCGGCGGATCGCTGAACACCACGGCGAAGACCAGCACAACCACCAGAATCGCAACGAAAGGGACACGCCCCTTCAGGTCCAGATCCTTGAAGCTGTAGTACTTGATATTGCTGACCATCAAGCAACCTGCGGCAGCGACCAGCAGAGCCACGGCAAAAGCCATGTTCGAGCCCTTGATACCGAAATCGCTGAATGCCCAGACCGTGCCGGCTACGACGCCGGCCGCAGCCGGGCTGGCCAGCCCGATGAAGTAGCGCTTGTCGACGCTGCCGATCTGCGTATTGAAGCGAGCCAGACGCAAGGCAGCCCCCGCCACGTAGATGAAGGCCACCATCCAACCAACCTTGCCCATGCTGCCCAGCGCCCATTCGAAGGCCAGCAATGCCGGAGCGACACCAAAGGCGACCATGTCGGACAGCGAATCATACTCGGCGCCAAAGGCGCTCTGGGTGTTGGTCAGGCGCGCAACGCGGCCATCCAGACTATCGAGCACCATGGCCACGAACACGGCGGCAGCTGCAACGTAGAAGTTACCGTTCATCGCATTGATGATGGAGTAGAAACCGGCGAACAGATTGGCCGTGGTGAACAGATTGGGCAGCAGATAGATACCACGATGACGTACCTTGCGCCCTTCCGCGTCCTGCACTTCCTCTACGTGCTCGTCGATCGGCAGCAGGCTTTCCAGGTTGTCGCCAGCCGGCTTTTGATCCTCGGGACCTTCACTCATGAACAGCACCTTGCAACGGGTTTGACGAATTTCGACCGGGGCGACTGCGCTCAGTTCGCCCTCCAGTGAGCTGGCTTTATACCAGAAGCCTCGCCGCAGAATGAAAAAACGCGGCATAAAGCCGCGTTCTTTCGCACATCGCAGACCTTAGTTCTTGGTCTTGTCGACGATCTTGTTGGCAGCGATCCACGGCATCATCGCACGCAGTTGCTCACCGATGACTTCGATACCGTGAGCGGCGTTGTTACGACGCTTGGCGGTCATCGACGGGTAGCCAGTGGCGCCTTCGCTGATGAACATCTTGGCGTATTCGCCGTCCTGGATACGCTTCAGAGCATTGCGCATGGCCTGACGGGATTCGGCGTTGATCACTTCCGGGCCGGTCACGTATTCGCCGTACTCGGCGTTGTTGGAGATCGAGTAGTTCATGTTGGCGATGCCGCCTTCGTACATGAGGTCAACGATCAGCTTCAGTTCGTGCAGGCACTCGAAGTAGGCCATTTCCGGCGCGTAGCCGGCTTCGACCAGAGTTTCGAAACCGGCCTTGACCAGCTCGACGGTACCGCCACAGAGAACGGCCTGCTCGCCGAACAGGTCGGTTTCGGTCTCGTCCTTGAAGGTGGTTTCGATGATGCCGGTACGGCCGCCACCAACGCCCGAGGCGTAGGACAGGGCGACGTTCTTGGCATTGCCGGAAGCGTCCTGGTAAACGGCGATGAGGTCAGGGATTCCGCCGCCTTTGACGAACTCGGTACGGACGGTGTGGCCCGGGGCCTTCGGCGCGATCATGATCACGTCGAGGTCGGCGCGCGGAACGACCTGGTTGTAGTGAATGGCGAAACCGTGGGAGAAGGCCAGGGTCGCGCCCTTCTTGATGTTCGGCTCGATCTCGTTCTTGTACAGCTGGCCCTGGAACTCGTCCGGGGTCAGGATCATGACGAGGTCGGCAGCGGCAACGGCGCTGGCCACGTCGGTCACTTTCAGGCCATGGGCCTCGGCCTTGGCAACGGTAGCGGAGCCTTTACGCAGGCCGATGGTGACATCGACGCCGGAATCTTTCAGGTTGCAGGCCTGAGCGTGGCCCTGCGAGCCGTAACCGATGATGGCGACTTTCTTGCCCTGGATGATGGAGAGATCGCAATCTTTGTCGTAATAAACTTTCATGTTCTTGGCTCTTTAGAATCGAAAGGGATGGGGCGCAAGGCACCGCTACCAGGACACCTTAAGTGATCCTTACCATTGCGTAAAATGATATATTTGCAATACAACATGCCAATATATGAAACATAAATGGACAGCCACTCCCTCAGGCTTTTTCTTTCCCTGGCGGACAATCTGCACTTCGGCCGCACCAGCCGCGAGCAGCATGTCAGCCCGTCCGCACTCAGCCGCAGCATCAAGCAACTCGAGGACGAACTGGGCGCCGCGCTGTTCGTACGCGACAACCGCTCGGTGCGCCTGACCCGCGAAGGCCAGCAGTTTCGCGAGTATGCGAGCGAGGTCATCAATGGTTGGCAGGCGATTCGCCAGACCTTCATGCAGGACCAGTTGAACCTGCATGGCGAGCTGTCGCTGTATTGCTCGGTCACCGCGAGTTACAGCTTCCTCTACGACATCCTCAGCAGCTTCCGCCAGGATTACCCACGCATCGAGATGAAGCTGCACACCGGTGATCCGGCGAAAGCCGTCGAACGTGTGCAGCAGGGACTGGAGGATCTGGCCATCGGCGCCCTCCCCGACAGCCTGCCGGCCGGGGTGGAATTTCAGTCGATAACACGCTCGGAGCTCCGCTTTATCGGTCCGCTAGCGCCGCAACTGCTGAACGAGGAACAGCTTAAGCATCCGACAGCCGAGAGCTGGAAGGACGTGCCGATGATTCTCTCGGAAGAAGGCCTGGCTCGAACGCGCACCGATCGCTGGCTGAAAAGTCACAACATCAAGCCGCGCATCTATGCCCAGGTCAGCGGCAACGAGGCCATCGTCAGCATGGTGAGCCTGGGCTTCGGTATTGGCGTGGTGCCGCAGATCGTGCTGGACAACAGCCCGCTGACCGCGCGTATTCGCCTCTACGACATCCAGCCACCGCTCACCGCGTATGACATCGGCCTGTTCGCCCTGGAAAAACGCCTCAAGGACCCTCTGATCGCTGCGTTCTGGAATCGCCAGCGCTGAATTTCAGGCAATAAAAAGCCCCGCACCAGGCGGGGCTTTCTATTAGCACAGCGATCAGATGCTCAGTACCTTGTCGCCGCGAGCGATGCCGGTGACACCGCTGCGCACGGTTTCCAGGATCGACGCGGTGCCGATGGCCTGGATGAAGCTATCGAGCTTGTCGCTGGTACCGGTCAGCTGCACGGTGTAGACGCTGCTGGTCACGTCCACGATCTGGCCGCGGAAGATGTCGGTGGTGCGCTTGACCTCGGCGCGCTGGGCGCCGGTGGCCTTGATCTTCACCAGCATCAGCTCGCGCTCGATGTGGGCGCTTTCCGACAGGTTGACCAGCTTGACCACCTCAACCAGCTTGTTGAGGTTCTTGGTGATCTGCTCGATCACCTCGTCATGGCCAACGGTGGTGAGGGTCAGGCGCGACAGCGTCGGATCCTCGGTTGGCGCAACGGTGAGGCTTTCGATGTTGTAGTTACGCTGGGAGAACAGACCGACCACGCGGGACAGTGCGCCCGGCTCGTTTTCCAGCAGCAGGGAGATGATATGTCGCATCTTAGGTCCGCTCCGTCTTGCTCAGCCACATGTCACGCATCGCGCCGTCTCTGATCTGCATCGGATAGACGTGCTCGCTGGAATCCACCGCGATATCGAGGAATACCAGGCGATTCTTCAGAGCGAAGGCTTCCTCGAGTTTGGGCTTGAGGTCCTTCAGCTCGGTGATGCGCATGCCGACGTGACCGTAGGCTTCGGCCAGTTTGACGAAGTCCGGCAGCGACTCCATGTAGGAGTGCGAATAACGGCTGTTGTACTGCATGTCCTGCCACTGGCGGACCATGCCGAGAGCGCCGTTGTTCAGGTTGACGATCTTTACCGGCAGGTCGTACTGCAGGCAGGTCGACAGCTCCTGGATATTCATCTGGATGCTGCCTTCACCGGTCACGCACGCCACGTCGGCATCCGGGAAGTTCAGCTTGATGCCCATGGCCGCCGGGAAACCGAAGCCCATGGTGCCCAGGCCACCGGAGTTGATCCAGCGATTGGGCTTGTTGAACTTGTAATACTGCGCGGCGAACATCTGGTGCTGGCCGACATCGGAGGTGACGTAGGCATCGCCTCGGGTCACTTCGCACAGGGTTTCGATCACGGTCTGCGGCTTGATGATCGAACCGTCGCCCTCGTTGTAGGGGAACAGACGGCCACCGGCGCGCCACTCGTCGATCTGCTTCCACCAGCTGGCAACGGTGTCCTTGTTCGGGGTTTCACCGATTTCCTTGAGGATGGCGACCATCTCGGTCAGCACGCTGTCCACCGGGCCAACGATCGGGATGTCGGCCTTGATGGTCTTGGAGATCGAAGCCGGGTCGATGTCGATATGAATGATCTTGGCGTTCGGGCAGAACTTGGCCGCACCGTTGATCACGCGATCATCGAAACGCGCACCGACCGCCAGGATCACATCGGCGTGGTGCATGGCCAGATTGGCGGTGTAGCTGCCGTGCATGCCGAGCATGCCGATGAACTGGCGGTCGGTGCCCGGATAACCACCGAGACCCATCAGGGTATTGGTCACCGGCAGGTTGAGCATCTGCGCCAGTTCGGTCAGCGGCGCGGAAGCCCCGCCCATGATCACGCCACCGCCGGAATACATGACCGGACGCTTGGCGGCCAGGAGCATCTCGGCAGCCTTGCGGATCTGGCCGGAGTGGCCACGCACCGCCGGGCTGTAGGAGCGCAGCTTGACCTTCTTCGGGTAGACGTATTCGAACTTCTGGGTCGGATCGCCCATGTCCTTCGGAATGTCGACCACGACCGGGCCGGGACGACCAGACTCGGCGAGATAGAACGCCTTCTTCAGCACTTCGGGGATTTCCGAGGGGTGCTTGATGATGAAGCTGTGCTTCACGATCGGGCGGGAAATACCGACCATGTCGGTTTCCTGGAAGGCATCGGTACCGACCATGGCGCTCGGCACCTGACCGGAGATCACCACCATCGGGATGGAATCCATGTAGGCGGTGGCAATGCCGGTGATGGCGTTGGTCGCGCCCGGGCCGGAGGTCACCAGCACCACACCGGCCTTGCCGGTGGCGCGGGCATAGCCGTCAGCCATATGGGTAGCGGCCTGCTCGTGGCGAACCAGGATGTGAGTCACTTCCGGTTCTTTGAACAGGGCATCGTAAATATGCAGGAGGGCACCACCCGGGTACCCGTAGATGTACTTAACGCCTTCGTCACGCAGGAAGCGGACGACCATTTCAGCGCCAGATAAGAGCTCCACGTTGTTCACCTCTTGAACGCCAGTATGCCACCCGCAACGGGTAGCCCTAAGTAGGTTCTTACTGTCAGCGGACACGCACGACGGTGATCGTGGATTCGGAACATCAGCTTGACGAGTAACGGAGCAGCCCATGGTCTTGCGGGGCTGACCCTCCCAGCGCGAGGTAACGCGTAGCGGGTGTCACGGTTCGGCGCGGGTAGCGCCTCTTTTCCCCGAGCTGGAGGACGCTTGCGGCGGACTCCACTGCGGGGAAGGCTGGATTGTTCGGGTTCGGCAAGGGCAAGTCAAGAGATGTGTAACCTATTATTCAACCCGCCGCTGTGACGCAGCGCAGGATGACGATTGCCGGCTTTTGGTTATAGTAACCAGCAGCACCGCAGCTCTCGATAAAGGAAACCGCATGCGCCACATGATTCTAACTGGCAGCTTGATGCTCGCTCTGAGCGCAACCGCCATGGCCAGCCAGGTCTACAAGTGGGTGGATGAAAACGGCGTGACTCACTTCGGCGCGCAGCCACCGCAAGGCCAGCAGGCCACTACCATCAACACCGCTGCGCCACCTCCCCGCCCGACCCCGAGCGAGCCGGCGCCGAGCGTCGAAGAGCTGCTCGACCCGGAGCAGGCCGCCATCGACAAGAAGGTCAAAGAGGACGTGGCGAAGCAGGAGGCCGAGCGCAAGAAGTATTGCGAGACGGCCCGCACCAATCTGGCTCAGCTGGAAAACAATCCGCGCCTGCGCCTTGATGACGGTGGAGAAGTACGCCGTATCGACGAGAACGAGCGCCAGGAGCGTATCGCCGACCTGAAGAAATCCATCACGGAAAACTGCCAGTGATGCCCGCGCGCCCTAGGGCGCGCGAGTGAGCAAGCGATCGAATTCGCCCAGCAGCTCCAGCAGCCGACGCGCAAGGCCCGGCTGCTCGCGATAGACCATCTCGGCCATCGCCTGAATTCCCGATACCGACGGCAACTGAGCGCCTGTTTCCAGCAGGAGTTTCATTCGCGGTAGGAAAATCCATTGCAACCATTGCTCGAACGTCAGGGTATCGACGCAGAACGGTTCCTGGCTGGCCAAGGCCTCGGCGCTTGGCGCCTGCTCCTGCCACCAACCGAGCACGCGCAATTCCCGCTCGATCAACAGCAGTTGCTCGGCCAGCGGCGCCACACGAGCGTCCATCAGAGGTTGACCCTCGCGCGCTCGCGAGCCTGAGCGGCTCCCGCAGGATCACCCTGCCGCTCGCGCGCCTGAGCGATCAACCCCCACAGACCTGCCTGCAGGGCAGGACGTCCGCCAGCGTAGGTCAGGCCACGGCGGGCGAGCTGCTCGGCCTGAGCGGCATCCCCCTGGGCCAGACGCACCTCGGCCAGACGGTAGAGCACCTGCGGCTCACGTGGCGCGATACGCTGAGCCCGCTCCAGGCTGGACGCCGCACCATTCAGATCACCGCCGCCCTGTTGTTGCTGCGCCGTGGTCAGCAGGGCCAGCACAGGACCATCGAGCTGTTCGTCTGCGGCCAGGCCACCACCGCTGGGGATACCGCTGGGCATGCTCGGCGCGGAAGAACCGAACCCGCCCTGCTGCGGAGCCGGAGGCTGGCTGCTGACGGGAGGGTCGAAGGTCAGGCCGCCGCTGGAAGTGATCGGCTGCGAATCGGTCTGCAAAGGCGTGGAGATGGCGCCTTGCGGCACCATGACCACCACACCGGAGTCCTCCTCGATACGCTGCGGTGCGGCTGCCGGCCCCTGGGTCGGCGCCGGACCGGCACCGCCGGACGACAGGGGAGTTCCGGCATCGACCACCGGAATGGAGCCCTGCGGCACCGTACTGCAACCACCCAGCACCGCTGTTGCCAGCATCGTGGCAAGCCACTTCTTGTTCACATCCAATCCTCTCAAGGTCACACCGAGCCCTACGACTCGGCCATCAATCCAACCAGCCGCGTACCCAGTCCATCACCGACTCGACCGGGGCCTGGAATCCACAGGCGGAGCCCGGGGCCGGCTCACTGCCGCGAATATAAGGCATCTGTACCGCATTCGGGCACCCCGAGGCCGAGCCCAGACCGGTCTGACGGTCCACCCAGGCCTGGGCGACGTTGTCCGGCATCGGCATGTCCAGCGGCAGCGGATCGGCCTTGCGCATGAAACCCGCCCATACCTGCAGGGCCCCCGTGGCGCCGGTCAGGGGCGTCGGACCGTTATCGTCACGGCCGAGCCACACCACGGCCAGCAGGTCCTGGCTAAAACCGGCGAACCAGCTGTCGCGCGAGTCGTTGCTGGTACCGGTCTTGCCGGCCAGATTCAGCGAACTGGGCAGCTGGTTGTAGACCGAGCGCCCGGTGCCCTCGCGCATGGTGCGCTGCATGGCGTTCTGCACCAGGTAGATGGCGCCGGGATCGAAGCGCTGCTGGATCTGGAAGGGATAACGCCCGAGCGGCTCACCATCGGCGGTGAGCACACTGCGAATGCCACGCAACGGTGTGTTGAAGCCGCCGTTGGCCAGGGTCTGGTACATGTCCGCCACCTCCATCGGCGTCAATGCGCCTGCCCCCAGCAGCATCGAGGGATAGGCCGGCCACTTGCGCTCCACCCCAAGCCGCTCGAGAGTCTTGAGCACGTTGGGCACGCCGATCTCCAGGCCGAGCTTGGCCGTGGACAGGTTGTAGGACTGAGCCAGGCCTTGGTACAGATAGATGGTGCCATGCGCCTTGCGATCGAAGTTCTGCGGCGTCCAGACCTGCCCGTCCTGCCCCTTGATGGAGAAGGGTTCGTCCTCCAGCCAGCTGGTCAGGGTGTACTGGCTCGGCCGCTCCAGGGCCGCCAGGTAGATCGCCGGCTTGATCAGCGAGCCGATCGGCCGCACCGCATCCAGCGCGCGGTTGAAGCCGGCAAAGCGCGGCTGCCTGCTGCCGATCAGCGCCTGGACCTCACCGGTCTCGGGATTGGTCACCACCATCCCGGCCTGCACCTCGTCCACCCCCTTGCGCCCGGCCAGGCGCTTGAGCGTCTCGGCCAGTGCCTCTTCGGCCTTGAGCTGCAGGATCGGGTCGAAACTGGTGAAGATGCGCAAGCCTTCCTCGGTCAGATCCTGCTCTCGATAGTCTTCACGCAGCTGACGCTTGACCAGGTCGAGGAACGCCGGGAAAGAACTGTCCGCCATGCTGCCACGCGTGGTCACACCCAGCGGCCGCTGCTTGGCCGCAGCCGCTTCCTCGAGGCTGATCGACCCCTGCTCCGCCAGCAGATCAAGCACCAGATTGCGGCGCTCCAGCGCACGCTCGGGGTTGCGCCTCGGGTTGTAGAAGGTCGGCCCCTTGACCATGCCGACCAGCAACGCGACCTGCTCGAGCTTGAGCTCGGAAACCGGCTGACTGAAGAAATACTGACTGGCCAGGCCGAAGCCGTGGACCGCGCGTTGACCGTCCTGACCGAGGAACACCTCGTTCATGTACGCCTCGAGAATCTCGCGCTTGTCGTAATGCAACTCCAGCAGCACGGCCATCATCGCTTCGGTGATCTTGCGCCCGAGCGTGCGTTCGTTGGTCAGGTAGAAGTTCTTCACCAACTGCTGGGTCAGGGTACTGCCGCCCTGCACCAGACGACCGGAGGTGGCGTTGATCCACAGCGCACGGGCGATGCCCTTGGGCGAGACGCCGAAGTGATCGAAATAGTCGCGGTCCTCCACTGCCACCAGTGCATCGATGAGATAGGCCGGCACCTGATCCAGCTTGATCAGGATGCGATCTTCCTGATGCGCCGGGTACAGCCCACCGATCAGCAAAGGCTCCAGACGCGCCACGGCCAGATTGCTGCCATCGGCCTGCGTCAGCCCCGCCACGAAATCGCCGGAGAAGCGCACCCGCACATGCTGCGACGGCTCGGCGCCCTCGTAGAACTGGAACCCGCGGCTGTGCAGTTCGATATTGTTGCCCGCCACCGATACCGCCCCCGGGCCTTTCACCGCGCTCTCGCGGCGATAACCCAGGGCGTCCAGTTCGCGCAGGAAGTCGTCCTTGGCCAGCTTCTGGCCGACGAACAGTTCCAGCGGACGTGCATAGACCTTGGCCGGCACCGTCCAGCGCTTGCCGGAGAATTTCTCCTGCACCACGGCATCGAGATAGACGGCAAAACCGGCGAGGATGACCAAGCCGACGAGACCGAGCTTGAGGCCCCAGGCGAGCCAGGGGCGCAGGCCGGAGGAACGGGATTTCTTGCTTGAGCGGGGGGAGCGTTTTCGAGTCATGGCGGGATTATACGCACTTTAGATGAGGGCCAGCAGCGCCGTCCGGATGGTTTGCAGAGCCGCGCACAGCCGCCATAATGCCGGCCTAAAACAGCGTCTAGAACAAGGATCGAACGTGAGCCAAGCCCTGATTGCCGCATTGCAGAACCCGGCCCTGTATCCGCATCCGGTGGAAGGTTTTCAGCTGATAGAGACCCATATTTCCTGGGTTTTGCTCACTGGCCCCTATGCCTACAAGATCAAGAAACCGGTGAATTTCGGCTTTCTCGACTTCACCACGCTCGATGCGCGCAAACATTTTTGCGAAGAAGAGCTGCGCCTCAACCAGCGCCTGACCCAGGATTTGTATCTGGAAGTGTTGCCGATTGGTGGTAGCGAAACTGCACCGACTCTGAACGACGGCGCTCCGGCCATCGAGTACGCCCTGAAGATGCGCCAGTTCCCCCAGGAGAACCTGCTCAGCGAAATCCAGGCGCGCGGCGAACTGAACGACGCCCATATCGATGCGCTGGCCGAGCAGATCGCCACCTTTCACCTGAACGCACCGCAGGTACCGCAGGAACATCCGCTGGGTAGCGCAGAAGCGGTGATGGCTCCGGTGCAGCAGAACTTCGACCAGATTCGCCCGATGCTCAGCGAGCAGGCGGACCTGCAGCAACTCGAAGCACTCGAAGCCTGGGCGCAGTCCAGCTATCAGCGCCTGCAGCCACTGCTGGCCGAACGCAAGGCGCAGGGCTTCATCCGCGAGTGCCACGGCGATATTCACCTGGGTAACGCCGCACAGATCGACGGTCGCGTGGTGCTGTTCGATTGCATCGAATTCAACGAGCCCTTCCGCCTGACCGACGTCACCGCGGATATCGCCTTTCTCGCCATGGACCTGGAAGACCGCGGCCTCAAGTGCCTGTCACGCCGCTTCGTCAGCGGCTGGCTGGAGCACACCGGCGACTACGCTGCGCTGCACCTGCTGAACTTCTACAAGGCCTACCGCGCCATGGTGCGGGGCAAGGTCGCGCTGTTCCGCCTGGGCCAGGAGCAGAACCCGGTACAGCGCGCGGTCATTCTGCGCCAGTACCGCGGTTACGCCGCACTGGCGGAAAGCTACAGCGCCATCCCCTCGCCCTTCCTGGTCATTACCCATGGCGTTTCGGCCGTCGGCAAGAGCCATGTCGCCCTGCGTCTGGTCGAGGCACTCGGCACCATTCGCTTGCGCTCCGACGTAGAGCGCAAGCGCCTGTTCGGCGAGCAGAGCGCAGATGACAAAGGCCAGTTGGCCGGCGGCATCTACAACGCGCAAGCCAGCCAGGCTACCTACGAGCGCCTGCACCAGCTCGCTCGCCAGACGCTACAGGCCGGCTTCCCGGTGATAATCGACGCCACCTACCTCAAGCTCGAGCAGCGTCAGGCGGCCAGCGAAATTGCCGAGCAGACCGGCGTGCCCTTCCTGATTCTCGACTGCCAGGCCCCCGACGCCGTGATCGCCAGCTGGCTGGAGCAGCGGCAGAGTAAGGGTAGAGACCCCTCCGACGCCACCCTGGAAGTGATACAGGCGCAACAGGCAGCGCGCGAGCCGCTCGACGAGGCGGAGCTGAGCCACAGCAAGCGTGTCGACACCCACGACGCCGCCAGCCTGGACAGCCTGGTCGAGCGCATCCGCCAACGCCTGCCGGGGATCTGACCCCCGGCAAGGCCCTACCGGGCAAAGCGCGGCGAGGCTTCTATACTGGCGGTGAGTCCACCACCGGTACCCACCATGAGCCAGCCGCGCCAGCTTGATCACCCGCTCTACGCCCTGCTGCACAACGACGACGTCAAGGGCTTCAATGCCAAGAAGCCCAAGGACGCCGAGGTGGACATGTCGGGCGGCGACTTTCGTGGGCTGGATCTACGCAACCTGGACACCGAGGGCGTCAACTTCACCGACGCCTATTTCCGCGGTGCCGACCTGCGCGGGCTCGACCTGCGCAAGGCCAAGATCGAAGGCGCCAGCCTGGCCCACGCGCAGATTTCCGGCGCCTACTTTCCCGTCGAACTGACCGCGGACGAAATTCTCATGTCGGTGAATTTCGGCACACGCCTGCGCTATCGAACCAGGCAGACCGAGCCTTGAACGGCACATCCCCAATTGGCCGCTACACTTTTTCCGCAGGCACACCGACGTGAATCCTTCATCCGCACGCAGGGAGGCGCAATGAACGACGAGCTCCAACACCTGAAGAATCTCGGCAAGACCTCGGCGCAGTGGTTGCACGCCGTAGGCATCCACAGTGCCAACGACCTGCGCCGCTACGGTGCGGTTGGCGCCTATCGCGCCGTGAGAGCCCGCGGCTTTCGCGCCTCCAAGGTCCTGCTCTATGCCATCGAAGGCGCGCTGCTCGACATACACTGGAGCGAATTGCCGCCCGCCCACAAGGCCGAACTGAACGGCAAATTGGACGCCAGCCAGAACGACAACAAGAGCTAGCTCACAACCCCAACGCACGGAGATTTACTCGAACGTCGCCGCAGCCTATTGTTTCAGGGACCTTCGTGTGGTCAGCCAGCCCAGCCAGTTCAAGGAATTACGGTTATGTATTTACTCGGGGAGCAACCGGCCTACGCCGATCAGTTGATCAATCGCCTGCAGAGTATCCCCACTCAACTGCTGGACGGGCTGCAACCCACGGCTGCCACCCTGCGCCTGGAGCGGGTCGACGACCTGGCCCAGGTACTGCCGGGCAACCAGCTGTTCATCATCGAGAATGGCCTGCTGCACGCCGTGGTCGACGAGCGTCCGCTGTTCTATCTGCAGGAAGGCGACCTGGTCGGCCTACGCCAGGGTATCGACCTGCCCTCCTGCCGCTATAGCAGCGAAGAGCCCATCAGCCTGGTCCCCTACTCGCGCAGCGAGGTTTTCCAGCACATCTATGCCAGCGAACAGCGTCAGGAGCTGTTCATCCAGTACCTGATCGGCCACACCGCCCTGCTCTCCGACGCATTGGCGCGGCTCAAGCAGCCGGAGATTCGCCCGGCGACCGGTTTTCAGCATTTTGCCGCCGGCGAAGAGCTGATCCATCAGGGTGACGAGGCCGATCACGTCTTCATCATCATCGAGGGCCACGCCGAAGCCCATGTCGACGGCCAGAAGGTCGGCGATGTGCAGAAGGACGAGATTTTCGGCGCGATGGCCGTGTTCACCCGCGAGAAGCGCAGCGCCACGGTGATCGCCAGCGAGCCCTGCACAGTGATGGTGATCCCCAAGGAACAGTTTCTCAGCCTGATGCAGAGCAACCCGCGCATCGCCCACAGCCTGATCGAGAGCATGGCTCGCCGCATCGACCTGCTGAACAAGGAAGTCACCCAGCTGCGTCAGCCTGCCATCTCCTGAACCTGCTGCAGGTAAACGAACCCCGGCCATAAGCCGGGGTTTTGCGTTTTCGGAGCCGCTGAGAAAAATTCTCAAGAAAGGCGTTGACTATGAAATGAGAATTGTTATTATTACCTCAACTGGTCGCGAGATCAGCCGATAAGCTAAAGAGACCATTCAGTCGGACTCTTCAGATTATCTCCTCATCAGGCTAATCACGGTTATTGACCCGGCTCTTGCCGGGTCTTTTTTTGCCAGAGGAAAAGGCCCGATGCGAAACCCTCAGTCGTCGACCTGAGCCAGCCAGTCCGGCAGATTGAAATGCAGGCTGATGCGGCTGATCAGACCGTCCTGCATCTCGAAAAAGGCCCCCACGCGTGCTTCGTAGCGCTGGCCGCAGGCCTCCGGCAGCCCCTCGTCGGTGGCCAGATACTCGCCCTGTACACGGTACTCGCACGCGGCATGACGCCCGTCCGGCTCGGTCAGTATCACCAGTTGCTCGAGGCTTTCGCGATAACAACGCATGTGGCGCTCGAGATAGGCCGCAAACGCCTCACGTCCGTGTTCGACGAAGCCCTGGTTGGGCTCCAGCGTGACGTCGGCACTGACCAGCGCCAGACAGGCGCGGGCATCGCGATCATTGAGCGCTTGAAAGTAACGTTGCAGCAGGTCGCGAACGGCGGCGGGCATGGTGCAGGCTCCATCGACAAAACGCCGAGGATACCCTTCCGCCCGCGACGGGAAAGCGGCTAGGGTCGCAGTTTGGCGCAGTGATCCTGGTGCGGCTGCGCGGCCGTGAACCAGGCGTAATCGGCCATGCTGGCATCCACCTCGCGCCCGACCTCCGCCAGAATCAGCACCGCACTACCCGCTTGAGCTCCCAGATCAGCCAGATGCAAGGGGACGCCGAGATCCTTGCGTACATGAAAGGCTCCGGCCAGCAACAGGCTGGGCTGCGGTGCCGCCAGCAGCGCCTCGGCCATGCGCCGGTCGCGCTGCTGCTGCACGGCGAGCATCGCCGGCAACTGACTGTCCGGCAGCAGGCCGCAATGCGACGCGCGGATGTCCTCCAGCAGGCGCTCCTGCACCTCGACGGCACTGGAGCGCTGCCCCTGCAACGTCGGGCGTTGGCGATAGATCTGCATGATCTCGGCACGATCCACATTGGCCGCGAGCAACGGATAGGGCTGTCGCAGTTGATGCAGCACCAGCGGCCCATACAGAGACCAGCTCCAGCCCGGCTGCCAGGCCAGGGTCGCCAACGGATCGCTGATCGTCTGTTCCGCACGGGCAGCTGCCTGTGCCTGGTCGATCTTGTTCTGCTGATCGGGGTTGAGCATCTCCATCAGCACGCTGCCCTGTGGGCGCTGCTTCGACAGCTCGCGCAATAGCCAGAGCTGCAGAGCATGGTGATCGGGATTGTCGTGCTGCTCGCCGACCAGTACCCGCTCGGCCGGCGCCAGGCGTTCCAGCAACTGCTCAGGGCTGATCGTCTGTCCGCTGGCCAGATCGACGATGCGAGCGAAATTGACATGCTCGCGTCCCAGCGGGGCGAGCGGCGCCGGTGGCGGCAACATGTTCTGGCTCTGGCAGGCGCCGAGCAGGACCAGACAACTCAGCAGCAAGGCTCGCATCGAGGGCTCCAGGATTCAGCGGGCGACGATCAGCGGGTGACCGCGTTCGGGATGAGTCTGCACCAGGACTTCCAGACCGAAAACGGCCTGCAGGGGTTCGGCGCGCAAGACCTCGGCCGGCGTGCCCAGAGCGTGCGCCCTGCCCCGCTCCAGCAATAGCAGACGGTCGCAGTAACGGGCGGCAAGATTGAGGTCGTGAAGAATCACCAGTACCGCCACGCCGGATTCGGCCAGGCGACGAACTGCCTGCAGGCAGGTGTGCTGATGCAGCGGATCGAGCATCGAGGTCGGCTCATCGAGCAGCAGGATCTGCCCCTCACCGCCCGGCCACAGCTGCGCCAGCACCCGCGCCAGGTGCACGCGCTGACGCTCGCCGCCGGACAACGCCAGGTAGCTGCGCCCGGCCAGATGCGCAGCATCGGCGGCATGCAGCGCCTCCTGAACGATCTGCGTATCGCGCATGCGACCGCTGTCGTGGGGCAGCCGACCCATGGCGACCACCTCCTCGACGCGAAAGGCGAAATTCAGGCTCGAACT
>NZ_JAODYT010000086.1:0-15713 GCF_029834875.1 Pseudomonas sp. GD04158
GGGGTGATGGCCGGCGCGGCGTCGGGCTGGGTGTTCGGGCTGTTCTGCCTGCTCGGCATAGTGCTCGGCCTGAAGCTGCGGCCGCTGTTGCGCTTGGGCTGATGCACCTTCGTAGCCCGGATGAAATCCGGGGTCTTCTGCTGCAGGTTTCCCCGGATTTCATCCGGGCTACGGTTGCATCCGATCTGGCGCTGGGTGGGGGCGGTGCGCGCGGCGCACCCTACACGATTACCCCGTAGGGTGCGCAGCGCGCACCACGTCAAACTGCGACACCAGCGCTCAGGCCGCCTTGCTCGGCGAGGCATCCTCGAAGCGGTCGACCCTGCGCAGGCTCTTGAAGCCGAGCATCCAGCCGCCGGTCACCGCCAGGGTGCAGGCGCAGCCGATCAGCGCCGCCGGCACCACGCCAAACCAGGCGGCGCTGGTGCCGGCGCGGAATTCGCCCAGTTCGTTGGAAGAGCCGATGAACAGCATGTTCACCGCGTTGACCCGGCCGCGCATGGCGTCCGGGGTGGAGAACTGCACCAGGGATGAGCGGATGTACATGCTCACCATGTCCGCACCGCCGGCCACCACCAGCGCGGCGAACGACAGCCAGAACAGGCTGGACAGCGCGAACACCAGGTTGGCCACGCCGAACAGCGCCACCGCAGCGAACATCACCAGGCCGACATGACGGTTGAACGGCCGCACGCTCAGGTACAGACCCACCGTCACTTCGCCGATGGCCATGGCGCTGCGCAGCAGACCCAGGCCAGTCGGCCCCACCTCCAGCACCTCCTGGGCGTAGATCGGCAGCAGCGCCACCACGCCGCCGAGCAGCACGGCGAACAGGTCCAGCGAGATGGTGCCGAGGATGATCGGCCGGGTGCGGATGAAATGGATACCGGCGGTGAACCGCGCCCAGGCGGTGGCTTCCAGCGCCTGCATCTTTTCCGCATAGCGCACCGGCACCAGCGGCAGCAGCGCGGTACCGACGAGGAAGCACACCAGGCACACCGAGTAGGTCAGCCCGCCGCCACCGATGGCATACAGGCCGCCGCCCAGCACCGGGCCGGAGATGGTCGCAGCGCGCATGATCATGCTGTTGGCGGCAATGGCCGCAGCCAGGCGCTCGCGCGGCACGATCTGCGGCAGCAGGCTCGATAGCGCCGGCCCGGTGAAGGCACGGCCGCAGCCGTAGAGCACCAGCACCGCGTAATACCAGCTCACCGCCGCCTCGCTCAGCGACAACCACAGCAGCGCGGCGGCGCACAGCCCCTCCACCAGCCAGCTGAGCATGAGGATCAGCTTGCGATCAAAGCGGTCGATCAGATCGCCGGCCGGCATCAGCAGCACCAGCATGGGGATGAACTGGGCCAGGCCGACATAGGCCAGCGACAGCGGATCGCGGGTCAGGTCATAGACCTGCCAGGCCACCACGATGGCCTGGATCTGCACGGCGAACACCACCACGACGCGGGCGATGAGAAACGGCAGAAAACCGGGAAGGCGATAGACGGAAGCGGGAAAGGCAGCAGACACGACGCGAATCTCGAGGCATGACCGGGCAGTTCCGGTCGAGGTGGGCCGGCCAATCTACGGCATGGCGCCGCCACGGGGCAAACGCGGGAACAGGCTGTTGCACAGGTTGCTCCATTGCACGCTGGCAACGGACACATTGGCATGGGTTCGAGCATCGCCTGACTGTGCCGCCTGGCCATCCAAGCCCGTGAAACGCCAAGGCAGACGCGGCGCGGCGACAGCGCGGCCTACCGCGGATAGGCATGAACAGGTTTAATGGCCCTTTTGCCGGAACGCCGCCATGTCCCTGAGCCCCGAGGAACTTGCCCAGATCAGCGCCCTGACCCTGGCCCATTACCAGGGCTGCGCCGAGGACTTTCGCGAGGGCACGCGCGACCATGACGTGAGCCAGAACATCGCCGCCCTGCTGCGCCATATCGAGGGTGACAAACCCTGGCGCATCCTCGATTTCGGCTGCGGGCCGGGGCGTGACCTGCGCACCTTCAGCGGGCTGGGCCACGAGGCCATCGGTCTGGATGGCTGCGCCGAGTTCGTCGCCATGGCGCGCGCCGACAGCGGCTGCGAGGTCTGGCAGCAGAGCTTTCTCGCGCTCGACCTGCCGGCCGGGCATTTCGACGGCATCTTCGCCAACGCCAGCCTGTTCCATGTGCCGGATCAGGAGCTGCCACGCGTGCTCGGCCAGCTGCACGGAGCACTGAAGAGCGGCGGCGTGCTGTTCAGCTCCAACCCGCGTGGCGACAACCAAGAAGGCTGGAACGGCGAGCGCTACGGCAGCTACCACGACCTCGAGCGCTGGCGCGCCCGCCTCACCGCCGCCGGCTTCGTCGAACTGGAGCATTACTACCGCCCCGCCGGCCTGCCACGCGAGCAGCAACCCTGGCTGGCCAGCGTTTGGCGACGCGCCTGACGCTCGGCCACTTGACTTGCGAGTCAGCATTGGGCCTGATTCACCCGCAGACGTCTTCCAACCCCTGCCCGAAAAGCCCGCCATGACGGCTCGGCCGGTCTCCGGCGTCTGGATTTCGTCCGCCGCTATATACAAGAAAACATAACGCAGTAGCATGGCTGCCTGAGCCGCCAGCAGCCCCACACCGGAGCATCGAGATGCATGAACGAGGCGTTTTCCTGATCAGGACAGTGCAACGCAGCCTGCTCGCCCTCGCCCTGTCGTTCGCCGGCGGCGTCAGCGCCGGTGAGGTCAAGGTCGCAGTGGCCGCCAACTTCACCGCGCCGCTGCAGGCCATCGCGCCCGCGTTCGAGAAGGCCACCGGGCACAAGCTGGTGGCGTCCTTCGGCGCCACCGGGCAGTTCTATGCGCAGATCAAGAATGGCGCACCCTTCGATGTGCTGCTCGCCGCCGACGACACCACGCCGGCCAGGCTGGAGCGCGAGGACGCGAGCGTGCCCGGTTCGCGTTTCACCTACGCCATCGGCGGCCTGGTGCTGTGGTCGGCCGATGCCAGCTACCTCGATGGCACGGACGCGGCGCTGCAGGCCGGCCAGTTCAGGCACCTGGCCATCGCCACCCCGAAGGCCGCGCCCTACGGCCTGGCCGCGATGCAGGTGCTGGACAAGCTGGGCCTCAGCGAAGCGGTCAAGGGCAAGCTGGTGGAGGGGCAGAACATCACCCAGGCGCACCAGTTCGTCTCCACTGGCAATGCCGAGCTGGGCTTCGTCGCGCTGTCGCAGGTGTACCAGGATGGCAAGCTCGGCAGCGGCTCGGCCTGGATCGTGCCGGAGGCCATGTACGAGCCGATCCGGCAGGATGCGGTGATCCTCCAGCACGGCGCGAGCAACCCGGCCGCCGCCGCACTGGTCGAGTATCTGCAGGGCGCGGAAGCGGCCAGGGTGATCGAATCCTTCGGCTATAAACTGCCGTAGCGACATCCACCTGAGCGGACCCCGGATTGCATCCGGGTTACATTCGCCACTTCCGGAATCCCTGCATGCCGCTGTCCAAGAACGACCTCGACGCCATCCTCCTGACCCTGGAGCTGGCCTCGCTGACCACCGTGCTGCTGCTGATCATCGGCACGCCCATCGCGCTGTGGCTGGCGCGCACCGACTCCTGGCTCAAGCGCCCGGTCGGCGCCATCGTCGCATTGCCGCTGGTGCTGCCGCCGACGGTGATCGGCTTCTACCTGCTGGTGAGCATGGGGCCCAATGGATTCTTCGGCCAACTGACGCAGAGCCTTGGTCTCGGCACCTTCACTTTCACCTTTACCGGCCTGGTGATCGGTTCGATCTTCTACTCCCTGCCCTTCGTCGTGCAGCCGTTGCAGAACGCCTTCGAGGCCATCGGCCGCGGCCCGCTGGAGGCTGCCGCAACCTTGCGTGCCAATCCCTGGGACAGCTTCTTCAGTGTGGTGCTGCCGCTGGCCCGCCCCGGCTTCATCACCGCCGCCATTCTCAGCTTCGCCCATACCATCGGTGAGTTCGGCGTGGTGCTGATGATCGGCGGCAATATCCCCGGCAAGACCCAGGTGGTGTCGGTGCAGATCTACAACCACGTGGAAACCATGAACTACGCCCAGGCGCACTGGCTGGCCGGCGGCATGGTGGCGTTCTCCTTCATCGTCCTGCTGGCGCTATACGGCGGCCGCAGCGCCAGAGTGAGGGCGCTGTGATGTTCGGATTCGGCAAGGCCAAGGCGCCTGTCGTCACTGACGACGGGCGTATCCGCGCGCGCTTCGTGCTGCAGCACGCCGAGTTTCGCCTGGATGTGAACCTCGACCTGCCGGCCCGTGGCGTCAGCGCCCTGTTCGGCCAATCCGGCTCGGGCAAGACCAGTTGCCTGCGCTGCTTCGCCGGGCTGGAGCGCCCGCAGCAGGGCTACCTGCAGGTGGCCGGCGAACTCTGGCAGGACAGCGAGCGGGGTTTCTTTCTGCCGGCGCACCAGCGCGCCATCGGCTACGTGTTCCAGGACGCCAACCTGTTCCCGCACCTGAGCGTGCGCGGCAATCTGCAGTACGGGCAGAAACGCATTCCGGCCGCGCAGCGCAGGGTGGCGCTGGATCAGGCGCTGGAGCTGCTGGGCATCGGTCATCTGCTCGAGCGCATGCCGTCGGCGCTGTCCGGTGGCGAACGGCAGCGCGTCGGCATCGCCCGCGCCCTGGTCACCAGCCCGCGCCTGCTGCTGATGGACGAACCGCTGGCTTCGCTGGATCTCAAACGCAAGCAGGAGGTGCTGCCTTATCTGGAGCGCCTGCACGAGGAACTGGACATCCCCGTGCTCTATGTCAGCCACGCGCCCGATGAAGTGGCGCGCCTGGCCGATCACCTGGTGTTGCTCGACGACGGCCAGGTGCGCGCCAGCGGCGCGCTCAAGGAAACCTTGCTGCGCGCCGACCTGCCCTTCGCCAGCGATGAGGATGCCGAGGCGGTGATCGACGGCGAGGTCTGCGGCCATGCTGCCGCCTATGACCTGCTGGAACTTCGACTGCCTGGCAGCGAGGCGCGCCTGCGCCTGCCTCACGCGGCATTGCCCAACGGCCATCCGGTGCGGGTGAAGATCAAGGCGCGCGACGTCAGCCTCAGCCTGCAACGCGCCGAGGGCAGCAGCCTGCTCAACCTGCTGCCGGCGACGGTGGAAAGCTGGCAGGCGCTCGATGCGCAGATGCTGCTGACCTTGCGCCTGGGCGAGCAGCGCCTGCTGGCGCGGATCACCCGCTATTCCTTCGATCAGTTGGGCATTCATGCCGGCCAGGCGCTCTGGGCGCAGATCAAGTCGGTGTCGTTGCTGGCGCCGTAATTCCTGGCTGTGCGACCGCGGAGCCCCGGTGCGCATGGCGCACCTACGCTAGAGCGGGCACACCCCGTAGGGTGCGCCGTGCGCACCAACGATCGTGCAATGTCCCTGTCCTGCACGCCCCGGCACTGGGCGCAGATCAAGTCGGTGTCATTGCTGGCGCCGTACTTCCTGGCTGTGCGACCGCGGACCCCCGGTGCGCATGGCGCACCCTACGCTAGAGCCGGTACATCCCGTAGGGTGCGCCGCGCGCACCAATGATCGAGTAATGTCCTTGTCCTTCACGCCCCGGCACTGGGCGCAGATCAAGTCGGTGTCGTTGCTGGCGCCGTAATTCCTGGCTATGCGACCGCGGAGCCCCGGTGCGCATGGCGCACCCTACGCTAGAGCGGGCACACCCCGTAGGGTGCGCCGCGCGCACCAACGATCGTGCAACGTCCCACGCCCCGGCACTGGGTGCAGATCAAGTCGGTGTCGTTGCTGGCACCTTAATGCCTGGCTGTGCGACCGCGGAGCCCCGGTGCGCATGGCGCACCCTACGCTAGAGCGGGCACACCCCGTAGGGTGCGCCGCGCGCACCGATCACGCGTTGGTTGCTAGCTCCCACGCGCAGCGCAAGGAAGATCGGCCTCACCCATCCCTTACGCAATACCTGGCAACTCCAGATGCTCCGGCCCAATCTCTGCATTTCCAGCCAGCAGCAGGGCGAAGTGAATGACGTTCTCCAGCTCGCGGGTATTGCCCGGCCAACGGTGCGCTTCCAGCACGGCCTGCGCCGCTGGGCTGATCGGCGGGATGGCCAGGCCCAGGCGCGAGGCGTGGATGCCGAGGAAGTACTCGGCCAGCGGCAGGATGTCGCCGACCCGCTGACGCAGCGCCGGGAACAGCAGCTGGCCGTCGCACAGGTAGGCGTACAGGCGCTCGTCGAACGTGCCGGCCGCCACGGCGCGGGCCAGGTCGATGCTGCTCGCCGCCACCAGGCGCACGTCTGCCGGCAGGGCCTGGCTGGCACCGACGCGATACACCTCGCGGGTTTCCAGCGCGGCCAGCAGCTTGCTCTGCAACGGGCGCGAAAGATCGGCGATTTCGTCCAGGTACAGCGTGCCGCCATTGGCCGAACCGAACCAGCCGGCGCGGCTGCTGGCGGCCCCGACATGGGCGCCGCCGACATGGCCGAACAGCTCGGCCTCGCCCCATTGCGGGCTGATCGCCGCGCAGCTCAGTGCGACGAACAGGCCGCCACGCTCGCTCTGCCGGTGGATGTAGCGCGCCAGCAATTCCTTGCCGGTGCCGGTCTCGCCAAGGATCAGCAGCGGCTGACCATTGCCCGCCAGCACCTCGGCGCGCTCGCGCAACTGACGTGAACGCGGGTCGACGAATACCAGCGCCTTGGCCCGAATGCTCAGCGGGCTCTTGTCCGAATCGGCGAAGGTCAGCGGCGCCGGGAAGTCGGGTGGAACACTCATGACCTGCAGCTCCAAAGCCGCACCTCGGTGGACGCAGCCCGTAGTCGAGTAAAAAAGAGCGGGCGGCTGCCTGGCCCGTTCCCGCTCCGAAAGGGTTCGCCCCGAGGGGACGTTCAGGCGCGCAGGCGCGTCTGCTGTTCGATGCGGCTCTGCAGGCGATACAGATAGCCGAAGCCCTGCTCCCAATGGCGGTGCCCGGACTTCACGTTGATATGCCCGGCACCGGTGAGAATCGCCGCCTCGCTGCCCCAGGCACGCGCCAGCTCCAGGGCGCGCAGAGCGCTGGCCGCCGCGTCGTTGTCGGAGCCCACCAGCAGGCTGGGGAAGGGCAGCAGATCACGCGGCATCGGCGCGAAATTCTGCAGCGGTGCGGGGCAGCCCGGGCGCTCGACATCGGCCGGCGCCACCAGCAGGGCGCCGCGTACGCGACGCAGCAGATCGATCGGTGCCTGCGCCGCCCAGTGGGCGACCGTGACGCAGCCCAGGCTGTGGGCAATGAGAATGGCAGGGCGCGGGTCGGCGGCAACGGCGCGGTTCAGCTCGCTCACCCAGTCGGCGCGCCGTGGATGGAGCCAGTCGGCCTGCTCCACCCGCGTGCTGTTCGGCAGGCTGCGCTGCCAATGGCTTTGCCAGTGCTCCTCGGGCGAGCCCTGCCAGCCCGGCAGAATCAGATAACGGATTGCTTCGCTGCCCATGACGGCACCTCCTTGAATCGAATGGCGTCAGTCTAGGCAGCATGGTTCAACTCTAAAAAGAATAAGAATTTATTTGCTTATTCCATAAGCACGAGAAAACGCATCGCACCTCATATTTCCAAAAAGCATATAAATGTTCTTAAACAATATTTTTAAGAATATTTCGGCCTCTCTACTATCCGCTCCACGCCAGCGTCGGCCGTCCGCCGTCGTCGTGGCGAATCCGTCACAAGGAGCCTGGAAATGACCGCGACGCTGAGAAACCTGGAAGGCCAGGACGAAGCCGTGATCCTCCGCGAGATCCAGACCGCCCTGCATGGCCTGAAATTCGGCTCGGTGGAAATCACCGTGCACAACGGCCAGGTAGTGCAGATCGAGCGCAAGGAAAAGATTCGCCTGCAACAACCGAGCACGAAAAACCCCTGACACATGCTGCGGCCCGACTGGACCACCAGAGGGCACTGACCCGATAGCCCCAACGCCAACACAAGAATTTAGCCAGTCTAGGAGCTGCACCATGTCCCTTCGTCGTTTCGCCCTGGCCGCGCTGGCCAGTGCCCTGATCGCCGGCCCGGTGGCCGCTGCACAAACCCTGCTCAACGTGTCGTACGACCCGACCCGCGAGCTCTATACCGAATTCAACGCCGCGTTCAACAAGCACTGGCAGGGCCAGGGCAACGAGGCGGTGACCATCCAGCAATCCCACGGCGGCTCGGGCAAGCAGGCCCGTGCGGTGATCGACGGCCTGCGCGCCGACGTGGTGACCCTGGCCCTGGCCGGCGACATCGACGAGCTGTACAAGCTCGGCAAGCTGATCCCGGAAAACTGGCAGGAGCGCCTGCCGGACGCCAGCACCCCCTACACCTCGACCATCGTGTTCCTGGTGCGCAAGGGCAACCCCAAGGGCATCAAGGACTGGGATGACCTGGTCAAGCCCGGCGTGGAAGTGATCACCCCCAACCCGAAAACTTCCGGCGGCGCACGCTGGAACTTCCTCGCCGCCTGGGCCTATGCCCAGCAGAAGTACGGCAGCGAAGCCGAGGCCAAGGCCTTCACCGAGAAGCTGTACAAGAATGTCCCGGTGCTCGACACCGGCGCCCGCGGCTCCACCATCACCTTCGTCAACAACGGCATCGGCGATGTGCTGCTGGCCTGGGAAAACGAAGCCTTCCTGGCCCTCAAGGAAGAAGGTGGCGACAACTTCGAGATCGTCGCGCCGTCGCTGTCGATCCTTGCCGAACCGCCGGTCAGTGTGGTCGACCAGAACGTCGACAAGAAAGGCACCCGCAAGGTCGCCGAGGCCTACCTGAACTACCTGTACAGCGAGGAAGGCCAGCGCATCGCCGCCAAGCACTTCTACCGTCCGCGCAACCAGGCGGTGGCGGCCGAGTTCGCCCAGCAGTTCCCGCAGCTCAAGCTGGTGACCATCGACGCTGACTTCGGCGGCTGGAAGAGCGCTCAGCCGAAGTTCTTCAACGATGGCGGCATCTTCGACCAGATCTACCAGGCCCATTGATCCGTAGGGTGCGCTGCGCGCACCAGCCGTCAATCGACGCGCAGGTGGTGCGCACGGCGCACCCTACTTCGTACAGGTTCACTCCATGTCCCGCCGCACTTCCCCCGTCATACCCGGCTTCGGGCTGACGCTGGGTTACACCCTGGTGTACCTCAGCCTGTTGGTGCTGATTCCCCTGGGTGCCATGTTCGTCCACGCTGCCCAGCTCACCTGGGATCAGTTCTGGGCCATCGTTTCCTCACCGCGCGTGCTGGCCGCGCTGAAGCTGAGCTTCGGCACCGCCCTGCTCGCCGCCGTGATCAACGGCGTGATCGGTACCCTGCTGGCCTGGGTGCTGGTGCGCTACACCTTCCCCGGTCGCAAGATCATCGAAGCGATGATCGACCTGCCGTTCGCCCTGCCCACCGCCGTTGCCGGTATCGCCCTGACCGCGCTCTACGCGCCGGGTGGCCTGGTCGGCCAGTTCGCCACCGCCCTGGGCTTCAAGATCGCCTACACCCCGCTGGGCATCACCCTGGCGCTGACCTTCGTCACCCTGCCCTTCGTCGTGCGCACCATCCAGCCGGTGCTGGCCGACATCCCGCGCGAGGTCGAGGAAGCCGCCGCCTGCCTCGGTGCCAAGCCATTACAGGTGGCGCGCCACGTGCTGCTGCCGGCGCTGCTGCCGGCCTGGCTGACCGGTTTTGCCCTGGCCTTCGCCCGCGGCGTCGGCGAGTACGGCTCGGTGATCTTCATCGCCGGCAATATGCCGATGAAGACCGAGATCCTGCCGCTGCTGATCATGGTGCAGCTGGACCAGTACAACTACGCCGGCGCCACCGCCATCGGCGTGCTGATGCTGGTGGTGTCGTTCATCCTGCTGCTGCTGATCAACCTGCTGCAGCGCCGCATCAGTCGTTCGTAAGGAGCCAGGCATGTCATCTGCAACCCTGACGGCCAGCGCCGCCAACAACGCCGCGCGCCGCGGCAACGCCCTGGGCCGCCGCCTGCTGATCGTTTCGGCCTGGCTGGTGTTCGCCTTCTTCCTGCTGCTGCCCCTGTTCGTGGTGGCGACCGAGGCGCTCAAGCAGGGCGTCGGCGTGTTCGTCGCTTCGATCCTCGAACCCGACGCGATCAGCGCGCTGAAGCTGACCCTGCTCGCCGTGGGCATCGCCGTGCCGCTCAACCTGGTGTTCGGCGTGGCCGCCGCCTGGTGCGTGAGCAAGTACGAGTTCCGCGGCAAGAGCATCCTGGTGACCCTGATCGACCTGCCGTTCTCGGTGTCGCCGGTGATCGCCGGTCTGATCTACGTGCTGCTGTTCGGCGCGCAGGGCTTCTTCGGCCCCTGGCTGCGCGAGCACGACATCCAGATCATCTTCGCCCTGCCCGGCATCGTCCTGGCGACCATCTTCGTCACCGTGCCCTTCGTCGCCCGCGAGCTGATCCCGCTGATGCAGGAACAGGGCACGCAGGAAGAAGAGGCGGCGCGCCTGCTGGGCGCCAACGGCTGGCAGATGTTCTGGCACGTCACCCTGCCCAACATCAAATGGGGCCTGATCTACGGCGTGGTGCTGTGTACCGCACGGGCGATGGGCGAGTTCGGCGCGGTATCGGTGGTGTCCGGGCACATCCGCGGCTACACCAACACCCTGCCGCTGCATGTCGAGATTCTCTACAACGAATACAATCACGTCGCCGCCTTCAGCGTTGCCAGTCTGCTGCTGCTTCTGGCGCTGTTCATCCTGCTGCTCAAGCAGTGGAGCGAGTCCCGTATCAACCGCCGCAAAGCCAGTGCTGGCGAGGAATAAGCCATGAGTATCGAAATTCGCAACGTCAGCAAGAACTTCAATGCGTTCAAGGCGCTGAACGACATCAACCTGAACATCCAGAGCGGCGAGCTGGTCGCCCTGCTCGGCCCGTCCGGCTGCGGCAAGACCACCCTGCTGCGCATCATCGCCGGCCTGGAAACCCCGGACAGCGGCACCATCGGCTTCCACGGCGAGGACGTTTCCGAGCACGACGTGCGCGATCGCAACGTCGGTTTCGTGTTCCAGCACTACGCGCTGTTCCGCCACATGACGGTGTTCGACAACGTCGCCTTCGGCCTGCGCATGAAGCCCAAGCGCGAGCGCCCGAGCGAGGACGTGATCAAGCAGAAGGTGCACGAGCTGCTCGATCTGGTGCAGCTCGACTGGCTCGGCGACCGCTACCCGGAGCAGCTCTCCGGCGGCCAGCGCCAGCGTATCGCCCTGGCCCGCGCCCTGGCCGTGGAGCCCAAGGTGCTGCTGCTCGACGAACCCTTCGGCGCGCTGGACGCCAAGGTGCGCAAGGAGCTGCGTCGCTGGCTGGCACGCCTGCACGACGACGTGCACCTGACCAGCGTGTTCGTCACCCACGACCAGGAAGAAGCCATGGAAGTGGCCGACCGCATCGTGGTGATGAACAAGGGCGTGATCGAACAGATCGGCACGCCGGCCGAGGTCTATGAATACCCGGCCAGCGACTTCGTCTATCACTTCCTCGGCGATGCCAACCGCCTCTATGTCGGCGGTGGCGATCATCACGTGCTGTTCCGCCCGCACGAGGTCGACCTGTCGCTGCAGCCGGCGGCCGATCACCAGAGCGGCGAGGTGCGCGACATCCGCCTGCTCGGCGCCATCACCCGCATCACCCTCAAGGTCGAGGGCCAGGACGAACTGATCGAGGCCGAGGTGGCCAAGGATCACGTCAGCCTGGACAACCTCGCCCGCGGCACCACCCTGTACTTCAAGCCCAAGGGTGGCAAGCCGGTCGGCACACCGGCCAGCTAAGGCCCACGCGCTCGGGGCTGACGCCCGTCAGCCCCTTTGCCTGCACGGCGCCGCGCATCAGATGCAGGCCACCTGCGAATGCTTCAGGCCGAACCACTGCAACTCGGCCAGCAGCGCCACCGCCAGCGCCTGGGCGATGACGAAGGCGTAGCCGAACAGGTTCGGTGACACCCAGCCGATCACCAGCACCAGCAGGCTGTCGATTACCCAGATGGCATTGACCGCGATCACCGCCCAGATCGCCTGGCGGCTGATTTCGGCGCGGTTGGCCAGCCACACCAGCATGGCGGCGAAGGGCAGCAGCGCGCTGCCGGCGACCAGCAACAGCAGGCGCGGCAGTTCGAGAAAGGCGCCCAGCCAGCCGGCGGCCAGCACCAGCAGCAGACCGGTGGCACCGCTGAGCAGGCCATCGAGCAAGAGGGCGTTGCGCAGCATCGGGGAAGGTTGCAGTGCGTTCATGGCGAATCTCCTGAAAGCGGCACCGGGCTGGTGCCTGGCGCACAGATTTCGCCGAAACGCGCAGGGCGTCGATTACCTGCCAGGTAATGGCCGGCATGACGCCGCTGAACTATCTTGCTGGCCATGAACAATTCCCAGACCGCCGGCGCCCTGTTGCGCCAATGGCGCCAGCGGCGCCGCCTGAGCCAGCTCGACCTCGCCTGCGAGGCCGAAATCTCCACACGCCACCTGAGCTTCGTCGAAACCGGCCGCGCCCAGCCCAGCCGCGACATGCTGCTGCACCTGGCGGAACAGCTGGACATGCCGCTGCGCGAGCGCAACCGCCTGCTCGGCGCCGCCGGCTACGCCCCGCTGTACAGCCAGCACGACCTGGCCGACCCGGCGCTGGCACCGGCGCGCCAGGCCATCGAACAGCTGCTCAAGGCCCATGAGCCCTATCCGGCGCTGGCCATCGACCGGCAGTGGAACCTGCTGGCGGCCAATGCGGCCGTGGGTACCTTCATCGCCGACATGCCGGCGTTCTTGCTGGGCCCGCCGCTCAACGTGATGCGCCTGTCGCTGCACCCCGAGGGCCTGGCGCCACGCATCGCCAACCTGGCGCAGTGGCGCGCGCACCTGCTGATGCGCCTGCAGCGCGATGCCGAAATCAGCGGCGACGAGGCGCTTTTCACCCTGCTCGACGAGCTGCGCAGCTATCCCGCGCCCCTCGACGTCGCCGAACCGCACGCGGATGCGGTGCTGGTGCCCCTGCAACTGCACAGCGAGCACGGCGTGCTGAGCCTGATCAGCACCATCACCGTATTCGGCACGCCGAACGACGTGACCCTGGCCGAACTGGCGCTGGAAACCTTCTTCCCCGCCGATGCCTTCACCGCCGCCTACCTGCGCGAACTGGCCGGGCGACCGGGCGAGGGGTGACGCCTTGCCGGCCGGCAGCGGGTAGCGGGCGCGTGCAGCGCCTGCGGCTGTTTTCCGACGAAATCACTCTTTCGGGTCATGCTCTGCGACGCGCGACACAGTAGTCTTGACGCTGCGTCGTTGACGCCGCCCAGTCCCTACCTGCTCAAAACAATAACAAGGAGCACCCGGATGCGCTGTAAAGCACTGTTGCGCCATGCTTTTTTCTGGACGCTAGGGCTCTTGGCCGGGCTTTCGCCGCTGGCCTTCGCCGAGGCCGTGAGCCCGCAGGAACAGATCCAGATCCACGCCAGCCGCGCCACCAGCAGTCTGATGCTGTTACGCGGCGAAGGCTTCCAGAAGACCCACCAGCAACGCCTGGAGGCCGACCTGGCTGCGCTGGCGGCCGCCGTGCAGAGCCTGCCGCAGGGCAGCGCCGAGCTCACCCGTGCCCACCAGGCCCTTGTTACCCAATTGCGCAACGGTGTTTCCTATGGCCCCGGCGACGACAACGTGCCCTGGCGCTTCCCGGAAGACCTGAGCCGCGCCCTGCGCGACTTCCTCAGCGCCGCCCGCGCCCTGCCCGGCGCCCAGGGGCAGAGCGAACTGGCGGCCAAGGTCGAGTACCTCGGCGTGCAGTACCTCAGCCGCTCCTACCTGGGCACCTTCGAGATCGCCCGTGAGCAACCCGACACCTACCTGGGCCAGGACGAACGCCTGCTGCTGCCGGCCATCGACAGCGAGCTGCAGGCGCTGAGCGATCAGTCCGATCCGCAGGTGGCCAAGCTGCAGACCCGCTGGAGCTACCTGCGCGCCGCCCTGGCCGACATGAACAGCCAGAGCAACACGCTGGAGAGCGTATCCGGCCGCCCCTTCGCGCCGATCACCGTGGACCGCCACGCACGCTCGCTGAGCAGCCAGTGGATGACCATGTACTGAGTGCGAGCCGCGAAAGCCGCTCGCCGTAGGGTGCGCCGTGCGCACCGGGGGCTCCGCGGTCGCACAGCCAGGAGTTACGGCGCCAGCAACGACACCGAGTTGATCTGCGCCCAGTGCCGGGGCGTGCAGGACAGGGACATTGCACGATCGTTGGTGCGCGCGGCGCACCCTACGGAGTGTGCCGGCTCTAGCGTAGGGTGCGCCGCGCGCACCGCGTTCACGCCAGCGCCTTCTTCTCGCGAATGCAGGTGGGCCCGGCGATCTCCACCACGGCATGCTCGATTTCCTTGCGCAGGCCGAGCAGGAAGGCCAGTTCGGCGACCACGAACAGCGGGCCGATCACCAGGCCCATGACGTCATCGACGAATGCCGGCTTGCGCCCTTCGTAGTAATGACCGACGAACTGGATGACCCAGCCCACCACGAACAGGCCGATGCCGGCGCTCAGCCAGAGCGTCGTGGAGGCCTGCGCCAGGCCGGCAGCGACCCACAGGCAGAGGCCCAGCAGCGCCGCCATCAGCAGGCCGAAACGGGTATCCAGGCGCAGGTAGAACCAGGCCGAAACCAGCGCCACCAGGGTGGCCGGCGCCAGCCACAGGCCGGCCATGGCGAAGCCGGGCCGCGACAGCAGCACCGCCACGGCCAGCACTATCATGGGAATGCCGATGAAATGACTGGCGATATTGCGCCGGTCGCGATGGTAGGCCGCATACTGGGCCAGATGATCGACGAGGGTTTTCATTGTTATCGTCCTCAGCTGTGGAACAGGCCCGCTCATGATCGCCGCGGCCCGTGCCACCGCTCTGTCGGCTAGCCGACAATGGCAGGGATCGCCGTACCGACCGCAACAGCCGACAGGAGCTGCGATGCCCGATCCACACCGCTTTCTCGCGCTGCTACGCCAGGGTCACTGGTTCGCCGCGCTGCCCGATGAACTGAGCCAGGCGCTGCTGGCCATGGCCAGGGTGCAGCGTCTGGAGGCCGGGCAGCGCCTGTTCCACCGCGGCGACAAACCCTGCGGCCTGTACGCCGTGGTCGAAGGCGCGGTGCGCGTCGGCGCGGTCAGCGAGAGCGGCAAGGAGGCGCTGTTGACGCTGGTGGAGCCGCCCTACTGGTTCGGCGAGATCTCCCTGTTCGACGGCCTGCCGCGCACCCACGACGCCTTCGCCGACAGCGCCAGCACCCTGCTGCTGTTGCCGCAGCACGAGCTGCTCGCCCTGCTCGAACGCCAGCCGCAGTACTGGCGCGACTTCGCCCTGCTGATGACGCACAAGCTGCGCCTGGCCTTCGTCGCCCTGGAAGACATGAGCCTGCTGCCGGCGGCGCCACGTTTGGCCCGGCGCCTGCTGCTGATGGCCGAGAACTATGGCGAGAGCGAGCCGCGCCGGGTGCTGCACCTGGCTCAGGAACAGCTGGCGCTGATGCTCGCGCTGTCGCGCCAGACCACCAATCAGATTCTCAAGGAGCTGGAGGCCCAGGGCGTGGTCCGCCTGACCTACGGCGAAATCGAAATTCTCGACCGCCACCGCCTGCGCCAGCTGGCCGGCTGAACCGCCAGCATTGCGCCACTGTCCAAGGCCCGTCTTGCCACAGGATGCCTGCTTCGATGCCCGCCACCGCCACTGCACTGCCCGATGTCCTCGCCGGCCCGCTACTGCGCCGCATGGAACCCGGCCGCCT
>NZ_JAODYT010000087.1:0-15417 GCF_029834875.1 Pseudomonas sp. GD04158
GCCCGGCGTACAGGCACATTCCCAACAGACAGGCGAGTCGCATGCTTCAGTGCACCTTGGCCAGGGGGGGGCGATAGGGCTGTGCCAGCCAGGCCTCGAAGGCCTCGGCGGCCAGCGGCCGGCTGATCAGGTAGCCTTGTGCGGTATCGCAGTGCCAGCGCTGCAAAAGATTCAGGCCGGACGCCAGTTCGACGCCCTCGGCCACCACCTTCAGGCCCAGGCTGTGGCTCATTTCGATGGTGGAACGAACGATCACCGAGTCCTCGCTGTGGTCGTCCAGCTCGCGGATGAAACTCTGGTCGATCTTCAGCTCCTGCACCGGCATGCGCTTGAGTTGCGCCAGCGAGGAATAGCCGGTGCCGAAATCGTCCACCGACAAGCCGATGCCGTAGCCACGCAAGCCGTGCAGTACCTGCAACGCGCGCTCGGGATCGAGCATCACCCCGCTCTCGGTGATTTCGAAGATCAATTGCTCCGGCGCCACCCGGTAGCGTGCCAGCAGTGCGCCAACGCGCCCCGGCAGCTCGGCGTCGAGCAGGTCTGCGGTAGAGATGTTCAGCGACAGCTGTACCCAGATGCCGCGCCCGTCCCACTCCTGCAGCTGGCGCATGGCCTCCTCGATGACCCAGGCGGAAAGCAGCTGGATGCTGCCGGTGCGCTCGGCCAGCGGAATGAATTCGCCGGGCGAGACCATGCCCAGCTGCGGATGCTGCCAGCGCAGCAGCGCCTCGGCCTGGCGCACGAGGCCCTCGCGAATGTCCAGCTTGGGCTGGTAGTGCAACAGCAGCTGGCCCTGCGCGGCGGCGTGGCGCAGATCGCGGATCAGGCGAATCTGCCGCTGCTGGGCGGCGTCGCGGCCCTGCTGGTAGAGCTGCAGGCGCCCGGAATGCTGGGCCGCGTCCTGCATGGCGATGCGCGCACGGCGCAGCAGATCGTCCGGTGTGTCACCGTCGGCCGGGTAGGCGGCAATGCCGATGCGGCAGTCCAGGGCGATGTCCAGCGTGCCGATGCGCAGCGGCTTGAGCAGCAGCTGATGGAGACGGTCGGCGCTGGCCACTGCACTGCTGCCGTCGCACTGCTCCAGCAGCAGGAGGAACTCATCGCCCACCAGGCGCGCCAGGCTGTCGCCGGGGCGCAGGGTCGCCTGCAGACGCCGGGCCAGCTGTTGCAGGGCCAGGTCGCCGCCACCCTGGCCACAGCTCTCGTTGATCGCGGCGAAGTTGCCCACACCCAGATACAGCAGCGCCGTGGGCCGGCCGGCGGTGATCGCGCTGCCCAGCCGCTCCAGCGCCAGGGTGCGGTTGGGCAGGCCGGTCAGCGCGTCGTGCAGGGCGTTGTGCGCCAGCTGCCGCTCGCGCTCGGCGATGCCGCGCTGCATGTCGTTGACCGCCAGCGCCAGCAGGCCGAGCTCGTCGCTGCGGGCCAGGGCCACCGGCTGTTGATAGTCGCCACGGCCGATGCGCTGGGCGGCAGCGGCCAGTTCGCGCACCGGTCGCGACAGGCTGCGCGCCAGCAACAGCGCACCGATCAGCGAGGCGAGCATGGCCCCCAGGCTGATCAGCAGGATGCGCCGATCCAGCGGTGCGAACGCCGCCTCGGCCTCGCCGAGGGACTTGTGCAGCAGCGCCTCGACGCGATAGCCGGGGCCGCTGGCCAGTTGCAGGTGCTGGCCGAAGTAGTGCTCGCTGCCACCGTCGAGACGCTGCGGCATCGCGCCGGCGGCCTTCATCTGCGCTTGCAGCAGGGCCTGGGCGCTGGCCGGCAGGGTGCTGATCCACGTCGGCGCCGCACCGTCGCGACTGGCCACCAGGCTCAGCTCCAGGTGGGTCAGCTCACGCAGCTGCACGGCGAATTCGCGGTCCACGGCAAAGCCCATCAGCACCCGGGCGATCGGCAGCGGTGCGCTCACCGTGGCATCCACCAGCAGATAGATCTGCCTGCCGATGGGCAGCAGGAACAGCCGCGCCCCGTCGCGCCGCGGCCGCTGTAGCTGGCCGTCCATACGGGCCAGCGCCTCGGCGTCGATGTCCGGGTCGGTGCTCACCTGCAGGCTGCCGTCCAGCCCCAGCAGGAACACCGCGTCGGCGTTGATGCGCGCGCCCTGGTTGGCCAGTGCCGAGCGGATGGTCGGCGCATCGCCGCTGGCCACCGCCTCCTTGAAGCCGAAATCGGCCGCCAGTACCTGGGCGGCCTGCTGCAGCTGGTCGCTGCGCAGCGCCAGCAGCTGCTCGAAGACGAGACTGCCGACGTTCAGCTGCTCCTGCGCCTGGGCGCGTACTGCGGCATCGGTGGCTGCCTTCACCGCGACATAGAGGGCGCCGATCACCACCAGCAACAGCAGGATGAGGACGCCGCTGATGCGCGCCTGGAAGCTACTGCGCAGCATCTTCGGCGGCCTTCCTGAAAGCCTCGCCGAACGCGCTCGGCGCCGGCGGCGCGGGCGGCTCGGCAGGGCCGCTGCTGGCCAGGGTGAACCGCTGGCTCAGCGTCTGCACCTGCACCTGCAGCTCGCCGGCGGCCTGCGGCAACAACTGCGGATTGCCTGGGTGCCAGAGGGTCACGGCGTAGCGACCGGCCGGCAACCCGGCGATGGCCGCACGGCCGTTCTCGTCGCTGACGGCGAACCAGGGATCGTCGGTGACGTAGATATAGCCGAGCATCCAGTCATGGATATTGCAGCCCAGCACCACCAGCCCGGGCTTGTCGAACAGCACCGGCTCGCTCGGCGTGCCCTGGTACAGGCGCAGCTCGAAACGCTTGGCCGGCGAGAAGGAGTAGACCTGGTGGCGGATATCGTCGCTGTTGGGGAAGGACACCAGCGTGCCGGTACGCACCGCCAGCACATGGGGCTGGAACTGCTTGTCGCGCTGATCCATGAGCGCCGGCGGTGGCGCCTGGGATGCGTCCAGCGGGCCGTTCAGGCTGATCACCGCATCGGCCAGCGGCTGGCCGGCGGCGTCCAGCAGATCGGCATGCAGCGCCGCGGCATGCGCCAGGCCGGGCAGGACCAGGGCGGCGAACAGAACGAGGGGGAGCAGGCGGGAATTGCGACCAGTCATGCGCGAGCCTTGGCCCGAGCCGACGGCCGGGGCGTCCACAGGATTACATGCCATCTTGGCAACCGAGTTTTGGCGTACAGAATTGACAGCCTAGCTGGCCGGCGGCGAACCGGCCAGCAATCGCCCAGCCAGGGCCTTACTCGCTGCGCAAACGCTTGGGCGTGAGGCCGAGATAGCGGCGCATGGAGGTGGTCAATGCGCTCTGGCTGGAGAACCCGCACTCCTCGGCGATGCGCACCAGCGGCAGGGTGCTCTCGCGCAGCATGCGCGCGGCGCGGTCGAGGCGGGTCTTGAGCAGGTACTGGTGCGGGGTGAGGCCCACGCTGTCCTTGAACTGCGCATGGAAGTGGCTGGGGCTCAGGCACATCACCTGAGCCAGCTCGGCCACGCTGATGCGCCGCGCCAGGTGCTCGCCGATGTAGCTGTCCAGCCGCTGCAGATCCAGCGCTCCCTGCGGCTGGCGCCGCTGTTCGCCGAACAGACGCAGGTGCAGCGCCCGCAACAGCACGCCGCCGAGAGAGCGCGCCAGGATCGAGTCGCTGCCGTAGCGCTCCAGTTCGGCGCCGGCATAGCTGAGCAGGTGCTGGAAATCGGCGTCCAGCGCCGGGAATCGCGGGGTCTCGAACAGGCTGTGGAGCAGTTCCAGATCCTCGCTGGGGGTGTCCTGCTCGTCGAGATCGACGATCAGCATGCGGTTGTCGCCCATGCCGGCGAACTGGTGAGCGGCGTCGCCGGGCACCAGACAGGCGCGCATCCGGCAGACTTCGCCGCCGCGTCCGCCGACCTCGAATTCGGCGCGGCCGACCAGGGACATCACCAGTTGGTGATGATCGTGAGCATGTTCATGGGCCTGTTCATCCAGGCGAATCACACGGGCTTGCAGCATGGCGAAAGACTTGCGGCATGAAACAAGGGTTGCACTTTACTCCTTTACGGGAAAAAACGCCGCAACCCGCGACCAGCGGATGGGTTGCACCTTTTACATCGCTTGCACCAGATTGAGCCGACGAAGCGCTGCCTGCGCCATTTGCGGGCATCCGCCGCAACGCCCTGCACCGCCCGCCCCAGGCACGCCGGGCGCTCTCATCGCTGGCAGGGGAGTTGCTTGAACCAGCTACCGAAGACCTGGCCAAGTCAGCCAATGCAATGGAGCGCAGCCCATGAATCCCGAACTGTTCATCGCCCTGGGCCTGGGGGTCGCCCTGCTCACGCTCGGTCACTGCCTGAGCCAGCGCGCCGAGCGGCGCCACCAGCAGGCGCTGGGCAAGCTGGAGAACCGCACCCTGCAGCGCTGCCTGGAATTGCTCCAGGCGCTGCAGAAACACCGCGGCCTCGGCGCCCAGCAGGACCTCCACAGCGTCAGCCAGCGCAACGCCCTGGCTCGCCAACTCGACGAGCTCTGGCTGAACTGGCCCGGCACCAGCCTGCAATTGCCGCCACTGCAACAGCATTGGCCGCTGCTGCGCCGCAAACCCGCCGATTTCGAGGCGCACAGCCGCCTGATCGATGCCCTGCTGGAGGTCATCGAGCAGCTCGAGGATCGCCTGTACCAGCATCAGCATCCGGCCATTCGCGGCCTCGGCGAAGCCTGCCGCGCACTCGAGGACCTGGCCCGCCTGCGCGGGCTGGCGGTGCGCGCGGCGAACTATTCGCGCTGCCCGGCGGGTCTGCAGATGCAGATGCGCTTTCTCTGCGAGCGCCTCGACACCCAGAGCCCGGACCAGACGCTGCATGCGCTGCTCGAACGCCTGCGCCAGGAACTGATCGAGTCGCCCCAGGTGCGCCTGGCCCCCGCCGACTGCTTCGCCCTGCTCACGCCGCTGATCGACCAGCGCCTGCAGGGCATTCGCCTGACACTGGCCTGACCGCCGCGCACAGGCCGGGCGCAAAGGGAAGTCCTGGCGTTGAAAAATTCCGAGCACCGCCCCATGTAGCACTCAACATGCAAGCAAAGGTGCTCCATGAACGATCAGGACATCAACTCCGAGGCAGTCGAAGACAAGGTGCAGGTCGGTAGTACCGGCCTGGTGCTCCCCGCCCAGCAACTGCCGGACAAGCTCTACGTCATCCCCATTCACAACCGCCCGTTCTTCCCGGCGCAGGTGCTGCCGGTGATCGTCAACCAGCATCCCTGGGGACGCACGCTCAACCGCGTGGGCAATACCGAGCACAAGTGCCTGGCGGTGTTCTACGTCGACAATCCGCCGGACGAGAATGGCGAGTTCGACCTGGCCAGCCTGCCCGAGCACGGCACCCTGGTCCGCGTACACCATGTCAGCGAGGAAGGCGGCAAGCTGCAGTTCGTCGCCCAGGGCCTGACCCGCGTGCGCATCCGCGGCTGGCTGAGCCGGCGCGGCCCCTACCTGGCCGAGGTGGATTATCCCCAGGCCCCGAGCGACCCGCGCGACGAAGTGAAGGCCTACGGCATGGCACTGATCAATGCGATCAAGGAGCTGCTGCCGCTCAACCCGCTGTACAGCGAGGAGTTGAAGAACTACCTCAACCGCTTCAGCCCCAACGAGCCGTCGCCGCTGACCGATTTCGCCGCAGCGCTCACCACTGCGCCCGGCCATGAGCTGCAGGAAGTGCTCGACTGCGTGCCGATTCTCAAGCGCATGGAGAAGGTCCTGCCGCTGCTGCGCAAGGAAGTGGAAGTCGGCCGCCTGCAGAAGGAGCTGTCGGCCGAGGTGAACAGACAGATCGGCGAGCGCCAGCGCGAGTTCTTCCTCAAGGAGCAGCTCAAGCTGATCCAGCAGGAACTGGGCATCAGCAAGGACGACAAGAGCGCCGACCGCGAGGAATTCCTCGCCCGCCTCGAAGGCAAGACCCTGCCGGCGCCGGTGCGCAAGCGCATCGACGAGGAGCTGAACAAGCTGTCGATCCTCGAGACCGGCTCGCCGGAGTACGCCGTCACGCGCAACTACCTGGACTGGGCCACCGCACTGCCCTGGGGCATCCATGGCCAGGACAAGCTCGACCTCGGCCGCGCGCGCAAGGTGCTGGACAAGCACCACGCCGGCATGGACGACATCAAGCGGCGCATCACCGAGTTTCTCGCCGTCGGCGCCTTCAAGGGCGAGATCGCCGGTTCCATCGTGCTGCTGGTCGGCCCGCCCGGCGTGGGCAAGACCAGCATCGGCAAATCCATCGCCGAATCCCTCGGCCGTCCCTTCTACCGTTTCTCGGTGGGCGGCATGCGTGACGAGGCGGAGATCAAGGGCCACCGTCGCACCTACATCGGCGCCATGCCCGGCAAGCTGGTGCAGGCGCTGAAGGAAGCCGAGGTGATGAACCCGGTGATCATGCTCGACGAGATCGACAAGATGGGCACCAGCTACCAGGGCGACCCGGCCTCGGCGCTGCTGGAAACCCTCGATCCGGAGCAGAACGTCGAATTCCTCGACCACTACCTGGACCTGCGCCTGGACCTGTCCAAGGTGCTGTTCGTGTGCACCGCCAACACGCTGGATTCCATCCCCGGGCCGCTGCTCGACCGCATGGAGGTGATCCGCCTGTCCGGCTACATTACCGAGGAAAAGCTGGCCATCGCCAAGCGCCACCTGTGGCCCAAGCAGCTGGAAAAGGCCGGCGTGCCCAAGGCGCGCCTGTCCATTAGCGACGCGGCGCTGCGCGCAGTGATCGAAGGCTATGCCCGCGAAGCTGGCGTGCGCCAGCTGGAGAAGCAGCTGGGCAAGCTGGTGCGCAAATCGGTGGTCAAGCTGCTGGAGGATCCCGAGGCGAAGATCCGCATCGGCGCCAAGGACCTGGAGGAGGCCCTCGGCATGCCGGTGTTCCGCAACGAGCGGGTACTGGCCGGCGTCGGCGTGATCACCGGGCTGGCCTGGACCAGCATGGGCGGCGCCACCCTGCCGATCGAGGCGACGCGCATCCACACGCTCAACCGTGGCTTCAAGCTCACCGGCCAGCTCGGCGAGGTGATGAAGGAGTCGGCGGAGATCGCCTACAGCTACGTCAGCTCGCACCTGAAGCAGTTCGGCGGCGACCCAACCTTCTTCGACCAGGCCTTCGTTCACCTGCACGTGCCGGAAGGCGCCACGCCCAAGGACGGCCCCAGCGCCGGCATCACCATGGCCAGTGCCCTGCTCTCCCTGGCGCGCAACCAGGCGCCGAAAAAGGGCGTGGCCATGACCGGCGAGCTGACCCTCACCGGCCAGGTGCTGCCCATCGGCGGCGTACGCGAGAAGGTCATCGCGGCGCGGCGGCAGAAGATCCATGAACTGATCCTGCCGGAGGCCAACCGTGGCAGCTACGAGGAACTGCCGGACTACCTCAAGGAAGGCCTGACGGTGCATTTCGCCAGGCGTTATGGCGACGTGGCCAGGGTGCTTTTCGACTAACCACGGTGCGCGCGGCGCACCCTACGGCTCGCATGCCGCACCCCGGTGCGGCTATGCTGGGCCAGGTTTCGCCGACAGGAGTCCGTCATGAACCGCGCGTTGCGCCTGCTTACCCTGCCCGCCCTGGCCCTGCTCACGGCCTGCGCTCATCAATCCGGCACGCTGGAGCTGAAGAAGGCCAGGCAGTGCCCGCTGACGCTGAACAAGGGCCAGCAACTGATTCTCAGCCTGCCCAGCAACCCGACCACCGGCTTTCGCTGGGAGGTCCGCGACGGTGCAACGAACGTGCTGCAAAGCCTCGGCCCCGAGGTGTACAGCAATCCGGAAGATGCCGGGCTGGTGGGTGCCGGCGGCATCTCCACCTGGCGCTTCACTGCACGCGAGGCCGGCGAAGGCCGCCTGCTGCTGACCTACCAGCAGCCCTGGGAGCCGAACGTGCCGCCAGCGCAAACCTTCGAGTGTGAATTGCGGGTGAAGTGAGGGAAAACCGGCTGCAGGGGCTTTAGCCGCGACGACTGCAAACGAATCGCCGCCAAAGCGCCTCAACCCGTCCTCCCTGCCCGGCTCAGCTCTTGAGCCGGTATCCGGTCTTGAAGATCCAGCCCACCAGCAGGATGCACAGTCCGAGAAAGCCGAGGATCATCGTCAGGCTCAGGCCGACATTGACGTCGGACACGCCGTAGAAGCTCCAGCGAAAGGCGCTGATCAGGTACACCACCGGGTTGAACAGGGTCACCGTCTGCCAGGCCGGCGGCAGCATGCTGATCGAATAGAAGGCGCCGCCAAGGAAGGTCAGCGGCGTGACGATCAGCGCCGGGACGATCTGCAGCTTCTCCCAGCCGTCGGCCCACACGCCGATGATGAAGCCGAACAGGCTGAAGGTCAGCGCGGTGAGGATCAGGAATGCCGCCATCCAGATCGGATGCTGAATCTCGAAATCGACGAACAGCCGTGCGGTCAGCAGGATGATCAGGCCGAGGATCACCGACTTGGTCGCTGCCGCGCCGACATAGCCGATCAGAATCTCCAGGTACGAGACCGGCGCCGAAAGAATCTCGTAGATGCTCCCCGAGTACTTGGGCATGTAGATGCCGAACGAGGCATTGGAAATGCTTTCGGTCAGCAGCGCCAGCATGATCAGCCCGGGAATGATGAAGGCGCCGTAGCTCACGCCCTGCACCTGGGTCATGCTCGAACCGATGGCCGAGCCGAACACCACGAAGTACAGCGAGGTGCTGATCACCGGGGTGGCGATGCTCTGCAGCAGGGTGCGCCAGGTGCGCGCCAGCTCGAACAGGTAGATGGCCTTGATGGCGTACAGGTTCATGTGCGCGACTCCTTGATCAGGCCGACGAAGATTTCTTCCAGGGAACTCTGGCTCGACTGCAGATCCTTGAAGTCGATGCCGTGCTGGGTCAGATCGCGCAGCAGTTCGGCGATGCCGGTGTTCTCGTGTTGCGCATCGAAGGTGAACACTAGGGCATGGCCCTGATCGGTCAGCTCCAGGCCGTAGCGCGCCAGTTCGGCCGGCACGCAGGACAACGGCTGCTGCAGGTGCAGGGTCAGCTGCTTCTTGCCCAGCTTGTGCATCAGCACCTGCTTGTCCTCCACCAGAATGATCCGCCCCTTGCTGATCACCCCGATGCGGTCGGCCATTTCCTCGGCCTCTTCGATGTAGTGGGTGGTGAGGATGATGGTCACGCCGCGCTCGCGCAGACGCCGCACCATGTTCCACATGTCGCGACGCAGCTCGACGTCGACGCCGGCGGTAGGCTCGTCGAGAAAGAGAATCTGCGGCTCGTGCGAAAGCGCCTTGGCGATCATCACCCGGCGCTTCATGCCGCCGGACAGCTCCATGATCTTGGCGTTGCGCTTGTCCCACAGCGACAGGTCCTTGAGCAGCTGCTCGAGATAGGCCGGATCGGGCTTCTTGCCGAACAGGCCGCGGCTGAACTTGACCGTCGCCCAGACGGTTTCGAACACGTCGCTGACCAGCTCCTGCGGCACCAGGCCGATCTGCGAGCGGGCCGCGCGGTAGTCGCGGACGATGTCCTTGCCGCCGACCAGCACCCTGCCCCCGCCCGGATTGACGATGCCGCAGATGATGCTGATTAGCGTGGTCTTGCCGGCGCCGTTGGGCCCGAGCAAGGCGAAGATCTCGCCCTGGCGAATGTCCAGGTCGATGCCTTGCAGGGCCGGATGGCCCGAGGCGTAGGTCTTGTTCAGTTGCGAAATGGAGATGACCGACTGCACGGTAGAATCCTTGCCTGCGGAAAAACCACAGAGTGTAGAGCCTGACCACCCGGACAGGGCAAGTGCGGTATTGGTTCATCCCGGAAAAGCTTCGGGCGGTAGGGTGCTCCGTGCGCACCGAGGAACGAACCTGCCTGGCGCGCACAGCCCGGGCGGCCCCGCGCGCCCCTCCAGCAGTCAATGCAGGCAGAGCGCAAAAAACGGCGCGCTTGTGGCGCGCCGATGCTGCAGGTGAGGTTGAGGGTGAAGCGGCCGCGACGCTTGTGGCGCTGCGGCGATAGGCAGGGCGGCGAGCGCCGCCTTGCATATGGGGCCCGCTGCAGGAGCGGGATGTTTCGTAGGGCGGGTGCAACCCGCCAATAAAGAGCTGGCGGGTTGTACCCGCCCTACAGCGGAGTCAACAGCTTGCCGCTGGCGATGAAGGAACGCAGGTTGTCCAGCACCAGGTCGGCCATCTGCTGGCGGGTCTCGACGCTGGCGCTGCCGACATGCGGCAGCAGCACCACGTTGTCCAGCTCGCGCAAGGCCGGCGGTACCTGGGGTTCGTGCTGGTAGACGTCGAGACCGGCGCCGGCAATCACACCATTTTGCAAAGCCGTGATCAGCGCCGCCTCATCGACCACCGAACCGCGCGCGACATTGATCAGGAAACCGTCGGCCCCCAGCGCCTCGAGCACTTCGGCATCGATCAGATTCCGGGTCGCCGCACCGCCCGGACAGGTCAGCACGAGAAAGTCCGCCCAGCGCGCCAGCGCCAGCAGATCCGGCTCATGCTGGTAAGGACTGCCCTCGACCGCACGGCGGTTGTGGTAACGCAGCGGCATGGCGAAGCCCGCCGCCCGCTGCGCCACCGCCTCGCCGATGCGACCGAGGCCGACGATACCCAGGCGCTTGCCGCTGACCCGGCGGGCCAGGGGGAAGCTCTGCCCGTCGCCCCAGGCGCCGCTGCGCACAAAGCGGTCGGAGGCCGACAGACGCCGCGCACTGTCGATGATCAGGCCCATGGCCAGATCCGCCACGCAGTCGTTGAGCACGTCCGGCGTGGTGCTGATGGCGATGCCGCGCTCGCGCAGCAGCTCAAGCGGATAGGGGTCATGGCCGACGCCGAAACTGCAGATGGCACGCAGATTGGGCAACAGCTCGAGCTGCTCGGCCTTACAGCCGAAACGCGCCGAGGACACCATGTAGCGGAACTGCCCGCCCTGCTCGCGCAGAAAGGTCAGCGGCTCGGCCTGTTGCCACAGCGCACTGACCTCATACTCGGCCGCCAGCTCGCGGTTGAAGCGCTCGCTCAGCGGACCGATCTGCAGCACCTTGATCTTGCTCATCAGGCTCTCCCGTTCAGGTCACCGGCGCCGGGTTGAATAGCACCAGATCGTTATGCAGACGCAGGCGTTCGGCGCAGGTCTGCCTGCGCCCGCTGGCCACGTCCAGATAGAGCTGAAAGATATGCCAGCCCATTTCCTCCAGGCTCATGCGTCCGGAGAGGATCTGCCCGGCGTCGACGTCGATCAGGTCCGGCCAACGCTCGGCCAGTTGGCTGCGCGTGGCCACCTTGATCACCGGCACCATCGACAGGCCGTACGGCGTGCCGCGCCCGGTGGTGAAGATATGCAGGTTCATCCCCGCCGCCAGTTGCAGGGTGCCGCAGATAAAGTCGCTGGCCGGCGTGGCGCAGAACCACAGGCCCTTGCCGCGAATGCGCTCGCCCGGGGAGACGACGCCGGCAATCGGGCTACTGCCGGACTTGGCGATGGAACCCATGGCCTTCTCGACGATGTTGTTCAGCCCGCCCTTCTTGTTGCCCGGCGTGGTGTTGGCGCTGCGATCGGCCATGCCGCGCGCAAGGTAGGCATCGTACCAGTCCATCTCGCGAATCAGCGCATCGGCCACCTCGACGCTGGCGGCGCGCGGTGTCAGCAGGTGGATGCCGTCACGCACTTCGGTGTTCTCGGAGAACATCACGGTGGCACCAGCGCGCACCAGCAGGTCGGCGGCCACACCCAAAGCCGGGTTGGCGGTGATGCCGGAGAAAGCGTCGCTACCGCCGCACTGCATGCCAACCACCAGTTCGGAAGCCGGTACGGTCTCGCGGCGACGCTGGTCGAGCACCTGCAGGCGCTCCTCGATCATGCCCATGATCTGCTCGACCATGCCGGTGAAGCCGGTGCCGGAATCCTGCAGGCGGAACAGCCAGTCTTCCTCTTCCATGCCGTTGGTGAGCAGGTCGCCATCCATCAACTGGTTGGCCTGCAGTTTCTCGCAGCCGAGACTGATCACCAGCGCCTGGCCACCGAGGTTGGGGTTACGGCTGATGTTGTACAGGGTGCGGATCGGTACCACGGCGTCCGGCGCATTGATCGCCACGCCGCAGCCGTAGCTGTGCGACAGCGCCACCACGTCGTCGACATTGGGGTACCTGGGCAGGACTTCCTTGCGCACGCGCTCGACCACGTGATCGAGCACGCCGACCACGCACTGCACAGTGGTGGTCACGCCGAGGATATTTCGCGTGCCGACGCTGCCGTCCGGGTTGCGGAAACCTTCGAAGGTATAGCCCGTCAACGGCTCCCCCGGAGCGGCCTTGATGGTCGCCTTGGGCAAGTTGTCCAGCACTGGCGGCTCGGGCATGCGCAGCACCTGCTCGGTGACCCAGCTGCCGGCGGCGATGGATTTGAGCGCATAGCCGATGACCTCGCCATAGCGCACTACTTCTTGCCCTTCGGCGATATCCACCAGCGCCACCTTGTGGCTCTGTGGAATGCCTTCGATAGCCGTCAGGCCATCGTCGAACTGACCGCCTGCGGCAACGCCCTGGTCATTAACCACCACACCAACGTTGTCGGTTGGGTGCAGGCGGATATAGCGGGGCGAATCCTGATGGGGAATCAACTGCATGCTGCGTGCTCCTGTTGTGCGCTCAGGATACCGAGCCGGCATTGGCGCGCGAGGCGTCGTCCAGCTCGACCCTGTGAATACGGCCGACGATCAGGCCGAAGCTCACGACCGCCAGCAGGGCATTGAGGCCGACATAGACCAATGCCCCATCGAAAGAACCGCTATGGCTGACCAGGTAGCCGATGACGATGGGCGTGGTGATCGCCGCCAGGTTGCCAAAGGTGTTGAACAGCCCGCCGGACAGGCCAAGTATCTGCCGCGGCGAGGTGTCGGCCACCAGTGTCCAGCCCAGCGAGCCGAGACCCTTGCCGAAGAACGCCAGGGCCATCAGCGCCACCACCGCGGCGTCGCTGTCGACATAAATGCACAGCACCACGGCACTCGACAGCAGCAGGCCGAGCACCATCGGCAGCTTGCGCGCCAGGGTCAGCGAATGGCCGCGGCGCAGCATGCCGTCGGACAGCAGCCCGCCGAGCACGCCACCGATGCAACCACCGATGGCTGGCAGCGCGGCGGCGAAACCGGCGCCGAGAATGCTCATGCCGCGTGCCTGCACCAGGTACACAGGGAACCAGGTGAGAAAGAAGTACGTAATGGCGTTGTTGCAGTACTGGCCGAGGTAGATGCCGATCATCGTGCGTTGCCTGAGCAGCAGGCCCAGGTGTCGCCACTGCGAGCCACCGGCGCTGCCGCGCTGCCCTTCCAGATCGATCAGCGCACCGCCCTGAGCGAGATAGTGCAGCTCGGCCGCCTCGATCCGCGGGTGCGCACGTGGCCCATGCAGTTGCTGCAACCAGACGAACGACAGCACCAGCCCCAGGCAGCCGAGCAGGATAAACGCCGATTGCCAACCCATGGCTTGCACCACCCAGCCCATCAATGGGGCGAACAGCGCCGTGGCAGCGTACTGCGCCGAGCTGGAGATGGCCGTGGCGGTGGCGCGCTCGGCCGTGGGAAACCAGGAGGCGATGATCCGCGCGTTGCCGGGAAAGCACGGCGCGCTGGCAAAGCCCACCAGCAGCCGCAGCAGGAACATCGAGGTCACCGCCCAGGTGCTGGGCAGCCAGCCGACGAAGCCCTGCAGCAGGGTCAGTACCGACCAGACGAACAGCGCCAGGGTGTACACCGGTTTGGTGCCGAAGCGATCGAACAGCCAACCACCGGGAATCTGTCCGATCACGTAGGCCCAGCCGAACGCCGAGAAGATGTAGCCGAGCGTCACCGCGTCGATGCCGAGGCCGGCCTGCATCGCCGAACCGGCGACGGAGAGGCTGGAGCGATCGGCAAAGGTGATGGTGGTGACCAGAAACAGCATCAGCAGAATGCTGTAGCGCACCCGACCCGGTTTGGCATCTGGCATCGGCAAGGCTCGTGAGACAGAAGGAAAGGCTGAGCCGGTAGGGTGGGCCGGGCGGCGTTCCGCTGCAGCCACGGTCATCACCCCGTAGGGTGGGATTTAGCCCACCGGCTGTAATCAAGGTGGGCTGAAGCCCACCCTACAAAGCTGACTCAACGCACCAGGCAGGGCTTCTTGTTATTGAAGGTCCAGCCCGGAATCAGGTACTGCATGGCCACTGAGTCGTCACGCGCGCCCAGGCCCTTGGCCCGGTACAGCTCGTGCGCCTTGGCCAGCGCATCCCAATCCAGCTCGACACCCAGACCCGGCGTCTTCGGCACCTGCACCAGGCCACCTTCGATGCGCAGCGGGTTGCGCGTCAGGTACTGACCGTCCTGCCAGATCCAGTGGGTGTCGATGGCGGTGATGCGCCCCGGCGCCGCGGCGGCGACGTGGGTGAACATGGCCAGGGAAATGTCGAAGTGGTTGTTGGAATGCGAACCCCAGGTCAGGCCCCAGTCGTTGCACATCTGCGCCACGCGCACGGAACCGGCCATGGTCCAGAAGTGCGGGTCGGCCAGCGGAATGTCCACCGACTGCAGGGAGATGGTGTGGCCCATCTGCCGCCAGTCGGTAGCGATCATGTTGGTAGCCGTCGGCAGGCCGGTGGCACGGCGGAACTCGGCCATCACTTCACGACCGGAGTAGCCGTTCTCGGCGCCGCACGGGTCTTCGGCATAGGCCAGCACGCCATGCAGGTCGCGGCACAGGGCGATGGCCTGATCCAACGACCAGCCACCATTGGGGTCGAGCGTCACGCGGGCATTCGGGAAGCGCGCAGCCAGGGCACGAATCGCCTCCACTTCGGCCTCGCCATGCAGCACGCCGCCCTTGAGCTTGAAGTCGTTGAAGCCGTAGCGCGCGTGCGCGGCCTCGGCCTGGCGGACGATGGCCTCGGGGGTCAGCGCGGCCTGGTTGCGCACCCGCCGCCAGGCGTCGTCGGCATCGCGCTCGTCGCGGTAGCCGAGATCGGTCTTGTCCTTGTCGGCGATGAAGAACAGGTAGCCGAGCATTTCCACCGCATCGCGCTGCTGGCCTTCGCCAAGCAGGGCGGCCACCGGCACACCGAGGTGCTGGCCGAGCAGGTCGAGCAGCGCCGACTCCAGCGCGGTGACGGCATGGATGGTGATACGCAGGTCGAAGGTCTGCAGGCCGCGGCCGCCAGAGTCGCGATCAGCGAAGGCGCGGCGCACCTGATTGAGCAATGCGTTGTAGTTGCCGACCGGCTGGCCGACAAGGATCGCGCGGGCGTCTTCGAGGGTCTTGCGAATGCCCTCGCCGCCGGGGACTTCGCCGACCCCGACATGGCCGGCGCTGTCCTTGAGAATGAGGATGTTGCGGGTGAAGTAAGGGCCGTGAGCACCGCTCAGGTTGAGCAGCATGCTGTCCTGACCGGCAACCGGTACGACTTGCAGCTCGGTGATCAGCGGAGTGCCGACAGCGGCAGGAATCT
>NZ_JAODYT010000088.1:0-15357 GCF_029834875.1 Pseudomonas sp. GD04158
ACGGTCGGCCGCGGCGCCACGGCCATATGGGTGGCCTCGGCGGTAATGATGTCCAACGGCAACTCGATATGCACCGGGCGCGGCCGCTCGCCCTCGAACACGGCGAAGGCGCGGGCCAGCACGCCGGGCAGCTCCTCGACGCTCATCAGGGTATGGCTGAAGGCGGTGACGCCGGCGGTCATGGCCCGCTGGTTGGGCAGCTCGTGCAGATAGCCCTTGCCCAGGCCGAGGCGCGCACGCTCGTTGACGCTGGAGATCACCAGCATGGGGATGGAATCGGCATAGGCCTGGCCCATGGCGGTGAGAATGTTGGTCATCCCCGGGCCGGTGATGATGAAGCACACGCCCGGCTTGCCGGATACGCGGGCATAGCCGTCGGCCATGAAGCCGGCGCCCTGTTCGTGGCGCGGAGTGATATGGCGGATGCCGCTGCCCGGTAGGCCGCGGTACAGCTCCACGGTGTGCACGCCGGGGATGCCGAACACGGTGTCGACACCCCAGGCTTCGAGTTGCTTGACGAGAAATTCGCCGCAGGTGGTCATGGTCAGATCCTGTGTAAAACGGAAGACCCTCACTCCCGATCCCTCTCCCGCAGGGAGAGGGGAGGGAATGGGTTAGCCGACTATCCAGTGCGCCATCAGCGCAATGATCGGCAGGGTGATCAGGGTACGGATGATGAAGATGGCGAACAGCTCCAGCAGGTTCAGCGGCAGCTTGGCCTTGATGATCAGCACGCCGACTTCGGACATGTAGATCAGCTGGGTCAGCGATACGCAGGCCACCACGAAGCGGGTCAGCTCGCTCTCGATGCCCTTGCCCAGTACCGCCGGCAGGAACATGTCGGCGAAACCCACCAGCATGGCCGGCGCCGCCTTGGCCGCTTCCGGCAGCTGCAGGGCTTCGAGCAGGGGCACGAAGGGGTAGGACAGCCAGTTGAAGATCGGGGTGAACTCGGCAATCGCCAGGGAAACGGTGCCGATGGCCATTACCAGCGGCAGCAGACCCAGCCAGATGTCGACCACGTTGTGCACGCCGATCTTCACCATCTGCGCCGGCGAGGGGTTGGCGTTGGCGCGTCTGACCGCCTGCAGCAGGCCCCAGCGCAGCAGCGAGGTGCCGGCCGGCACGTCTTCCTTGATCTGTTTGCCGACGCCGGCGACGTAGTCGTCCTTCTTCCACGACAGCGGCGGGATGCGCGGGGTGATGATGGCGGCGGCCAGGCCGGCGACCACCACGGTGAGGTAGAAGGGCACGAACAGGTGATCGAGCTTCATGAAGCTGGTGATCAGCAGGCTGAAGGCGATCGAGGCGATGGAGAAGTTGGTGGCGATCACCGCCGCTTCTCGGGCGCTGTAGAAGCCCTTCTGATACTGCTGGGCGGTGATCAGCACGCCGACGGTGCCGGAGCCGAGCCAGCTGGCGATGGCGTCGATGGCCGAGCGCCCGGGCAGGCCGAAAACCTTGCGAAAAACATTACGCACGATGGTGCCGATGAACTCCATCAGGCCGTAGTCGGTGAGCAGCGGCAGGATCAGGCCGGCGACCAGGAAGAAGGTGATCAGCACCGGCGCCAGGTCTTTCAGCACCACGCCGCCGGTGTTGGCGTTCCAGATCCATTCCGGGCCGAACTGCCAGAAGGTCATGGCGGCGAACAGCGCGCCGAGCACGCGCAGGCCCAGCCACAGCGGATGCAGCACGAACAGGTCATTCAGCGCACGCCGTTCGGTCAGCCACTTGGGCTTGAGCAGGCTGCCGAGCAGGCCGAGGGCGGCGGAGAACAGCAGCAGGGCGGTGGCGATGGCCGGCAGCTGATCGCTGACCGCGGCCTTGAGCGCGTCGGCCATCACGCCGAGGCCGATGGTGACCTTCTCCTCATAGACGATGGGGGTGAGAAACAGCAGCACGCCGAGCAGCGACGGGATCAGGAAGATCAGGAGCTGGCGCAAGCTGTAGGAGGTGTCGGCCGGCGGCTGGTCATCCAGCAGCGGCATGGTTTCTTCGCGATTCATCTGGGCACCCTGATTGTTGTTGTAAGGATGTACCGGGCGCCTCGCGGGGCACCCGGGCGGAGCAATAAAAGCCGGCGGTCAGCGGCGCTGAACCCCCGGAAGCACGCAGAGCATTTCGTAGAGCAGGTTGGCACCGAGCAGCGAGGTGTTGCCGGTGGTGTCGTAGGGTGGCGAGACCTCCACCAGGTCGCCGCCGATCAGGTCAAGGCCTTGGCAACCGCGGATGATCTCCATGGCCTGGATGGTGGTCAGCCCGCCGATCTCCGGCGTGCCGGTGCCGGGCGCCCAGGCCGGGTCGATGCCGTCGATGTCGAACGACAGGTATACCGGGCCGCCGCCGACCTTCTCGCGCACTTCGGCCATCAGCGGCGCCAGCGATTGGTGCCAGCACTCTTCGGCCTGCACCACGCGAAAGCCCTGCTTGCGGCTCCAGTTGAAGTCCTCGGCGGTGTAGCCCTGGGCGCGCAGGCCGATCTGTACCACGCGCTGGCTGTCGAGCAGGCCTTCTTCCTGGGCGCGGCGGAAGGTGGTGCCGTGGGCGATCTTCTCGCCGAACATATGATCGTTGACGTCGGCGTGGGCATCGACGTGCACCAGGCCGATCTTGCCGTACTTCTTGTGCAGGGCACGCAGGATCGGCAGGGTGATGGTGTGATCGCCACCCAGGGTCAGCGGCTTGATGCCGTACTCGACGATCTCGTCGTAGGCCTCTTCGATGATGCGCACGGCATCGAGCAGGTTGAAGGTGTTGATTGCCACGTCGCCGATGTCGGCCACGTTGAGGGAGTCGAAGGGGGCGGCGCCGGTGGCCATGTTGTACGGGCGGATCATCACCGACTGGGCGCGGATCTCGCGCGGGCCGAAGCGGGTGCCGGAGCGCAGCGAGGTGCCGATATCCAGCGGCACGCCGACGAAGGCGGCGTCGAGCTGGCGTTTTTCCTCGGGGCTCTGGATGTGGGGCAGGCGCATCATGGTGGCGATGCCGCCGAAGCGGGGCATTTCGTTGCCGCCCAGGGGCTGATGAAAAACCTTGTCCATGGGAAGGCCTCACGGTTGTTGTGGTTGTAGGAATCGTTGGTCCGGATTCTTGGCCAGGCACCTTCAGGGAAAAATCGGCAGGGGCAAAAACTTAGTTCAGAGATTTCTAAACTAATCGCCCGGCACTAGACTGTTCCACCTGCGCTCAGGCGCGTCGTTGACAGCTGCTAGGCTGAGTGCAACGGCGCATCGGCCATATGGTCTAGCGCGCTTGTTCTGGAACTGGCGGCGAGGAGGCCTGGATGCCATTAACCGCTTACCGCACCCATCGTTCCCGATTGCGACTGTGCGCCTCTCTTGCCGTGGGGATGCTGCCGGTTGTGCTCGGCCTGATGTTTCTGTACGCGCAGGCCGGAATCGTGTTGCGCGACATCAGCCGCACCAGCGCTGCCGACGCCGTGCGCCAGATCGATCTGATGCTCGACAATGCCAGCCAGGCTGCCGGCGAGGTATTGCCGCAGGTCGGCAGACCCTGCGCGGAGGTCGAGCTGGTGCTGCGCGAGCAGGTCGCCACCGTGCCCTTCGTGCGCTCGGTCAACCTGATGGATGGGGGGCGGCTGTACTGCTCATCGCTGTTCGGCGCGTTCGAGGAGCCGGTCGACTCTGCTGCCTTCGTAGCGGGCCGGCTGCGGCTGCTGGCGGGCAACCCGGTCACCCCGAATCATTCGTTGCTGGTGTATCGCGATGTCGTGGACGAGCGCGGCGCGCTGGTGGCGATCGACGGACGTTACCTGGCCAACGTGCTGCAGTCGGTGGATCGCGGCGCCTTCATGCAATTGCTGGTGGGGGAGCAGTGGATGCCGCGCAGCGGACTGGTGCGAGCGGGGCGCCTGCCCGAATACCCCTTGGCTCGGGTCGCGCTGAGTTCGACGCGCTATCCCTATCAGGTGCGTGCGGCGTTTCCCGGGGGCGCGCGGCTGCGCTACATGGGCGAGCAATATCCGGTGCTGTTTGTGCTGCTGGGGCTGCTCGGGGCACTGGCCGGCGTGGGCAGCCACTGGCTGCTGGCGCGCTCCAGCTCCCCCAGCCTCGAGTTGCGTCGTGCGCTGCAGGCCGGAGAATTCATTCCCTATTTCCAGCCGCTGGTGCGCAGCGGTACGCAGCAGTGGATAGGCGCCGAGGTGCTGATGCGCTGGCTGCACCCGCGCGAGGGGCTGGTGCGCCCGGATCTGTTCATTCCCTTGGCGGAAAGCTCCGGCCTGATCGTGCCGATGACCCGGGAACTGATGCGGGAGACGGCGGAGCTGCTGGCGCCGGTGGCGGATCGACTTGGCGGCGGGTTTCATGTCGGCATCAACATCGCAGCCGCCCATTGCCGCAGCCGCGAGCTGGTGGATGACTGCCGCAACTTTCTCCAAGCCTTCGAACCGGGGCAGGTGGTGCTGAGCCTAGAGCTTACCGAGCGCGAACTGCTGGAGCCGGATGCCTTCACCGATCAGCTGTTCGCCGACCTGCACGAGATGGGCGTGAAGATCGCACTGGACGACTTCGGCACCGGCCATTCCAGCCTGAGTTACCTGCACAAGCTCAAGGTGGACTACCTGAAGATCGATCAGAGTTTCGTCGCCATGATCGGCAAGGATGCCCTGTCGCTGCACATTCTCGACAGCGTGATCGACCTGTGCGCCAAGCTGCAGCTGGAGGTGATCGCCGAAGGTGTGGAGGACGAGCTGCAGCTGCGCTACCTGGGCAATCGCCGCGTGGACTATCTGCAGGGCTACCTGTTCGGTCGGCCCTTGCCGGCGGCGGAATTCCTCGCCTGCGCGCTGGACGAGCCGGCTGCTTCCGTGCAGCTGCCAGGGTAGACTGCTGGCATGACGCCTCCTACCTCGCTACCCGATCTCAAGCTGCTGCGCATCTTCGCCTGCGTGGTGCGCCACCAGGGCTTTGCCGCCGCGCAGCAGGAACTGAACCTGTCCACCTCGGCCATCAGCACCTACATGAGTCAGCTGGAGACCCAGCTCGGCATCGTGCTGTGTCACCGTGGGCGAGGCGGCTTCAGCCTGACCAGCAAGGGCGAGCTGTTTCATCAGGAAACCCTGCGCCTGCTCGGCGAACTGGAAGGTTTCGAGCGCTACTCCGCCGCGCTCAAGGGCGAGTTGCGCGGCACCCTCAATCTCGGTGTGCTGGATTCCACGGTGAGCGATACGGCGCTGCCCCTGGCCGAGGTGATCGGCGCCTACAGCCAGGAGCACCCGGGGGTGCATTTGCACCTGTCGGTGATGAGCCCGTACGAGCTGCAGCTGGCGGTGCTGGACAACCGCCTGGATCTGGCCATCGGCGCGTTCTCCACGCGAATGAACGGCCTGGTCTACCAGCCGCTGTACCGCGAACAGCACTGGCTGTACTGCAGCGAGCGGCATTCGCTGTTCGAGCAGCGGCGCATTCCAGCCGAGGTGATCACCCAGCAGCGCATGGTCGGCCGCGGCTACTGGAGCCAGGCCGAACTGGCGCGGCACGGCTTCAAGCACAGCGCAGCGACGGTAGAGTCGATGGAAGCGCAGCTGATTCTGGTGCTGTCCGGCGCCTATATCGGCTACCTGCCGGAGCACTACGCCCAGCCCTGGGTGGAGCAGAAGCGGCTCAAGGTGCTGTTGCCCACCACCTTCGGCTACCAGGCGCCGTTCTCCCTGATCCTGCGTCGTGGTCGCTCACGCGAGCCGTTGATCCAGACCTTCCGCGATCTTTTGAAAAACCAGCTCAATCAGATCTGATTCCAGGTCGCCTATCTATTCGTCGAAAGGCGTAGCTGCGCCGCCTGGCGCCATGATTGCCCTGTGCTAGTACTTATTCATACGACTGCCTCACCCATACATTCGACAGGGATGCCTCGATGCGCCAGAACCTGCCAGTGACTCAACGCGAAAGAACCTTTGCCGCCGATGAGCGCCTGATCTCCACCACCGACCTCAACAGCAAGATCACCTATTGCAACGACGCCTTCGTCGCGATCAGCGGTTTCACCCGTGAAGAGCTGATCGGCCAGCCACACAACATCGTGCGCCACCCGGACATGCCGCCGAGCGTGTTCGGCCATATGTGGGACACCATCAAGCAGGGAAAGCCCTGGATGGGCATCGTCAAGAACCGCTCGAAGAACGGTGACTTCTACTGGGTTAGTGCCTATGTCACGCCGGTGTACGAAGACGGCCGCATGGTCGGTTACGAGTCGGTGCGTTCGCTGCCAAGCGAAGCGCAGAAGCGCCGTGCGGAGCGGCTCTACGCTCGCCTGCGCGAGGGCAAGCCTGCCGTGCCACATCTGCAGAAGTGGACCTACAGCCTGGTGCGTTCGTGGCCGCTGATTCTCGCCGCAGCCCTGATCCTGGGGCTGGAGTCGGTGCTCGACGGGGGCTGGCTGGCCGCCGTCACCTTCGCCATCATGCTCGCGCTCGGGGTCTATCAGTTGTACCGCACCCGTGCCCTGATCCTGCGGACGTTGGACGAGCATCCCAAAGCCTTTACCAGCGAACTGGTGGCGCTGACCTACAGCGACAACCGAGGCGCCCAGGCGTTGCTGGACATGGCCATGATCAGCGAGGAGGCGCGCCTGCAGACGGCGTTGACGCGCCTGGAAGATGCGGGAGAGAACGTCAAGAAACGTGCCTCGCAGTCGGCCGACCTGTCGCGCTCCGGTGCTGAGCTGCTCGATCAGCAGCGTGCCGAGACGGATCAGTCGGCCACTGCCATCAACGAAATGGCCGCCACCATTCAGGAGGTGACGCACAACGTGCAGAACACCTCGCACGCCGCCGAAGAGGCCGACCGGCTGGCCAGGGGCGGGCGCGATCTCGCCGTGGGCAGTCTGGATTCCATGCGCCAGATGGCCAAGGCGGTCACCGACATCGGTCAGGCGGTCAACGAGCTGGCCAATTCCACTCAGTCCATCGGCAGCGTCGCCGATGTGATCACGGCGATTGCCGAACAGACCAACCTGCTAGCACTCAATGCCGCCATCGAGGCCGCGCGGGCGGGTGAGCAGGGCAGAGGGTTTGCCGTGGTGGCCGACGAGGTACGCTCGCTGGCCTCGCGCACCCGTCAGTCCACCGAGCAGATCCACCAGATCATCGCCGACCTGCGCGCTGGGGCCGAACGCGCAGTGGTCACCGCGAGCAAGGGCGAAGAGATTTCCCGTGGCAGCGTGCAGAGCGTGGAGTCGGTCCGCGATGCACTGGAGGGTATCAGCTCGGCGGTGACGCGCATCTCCGGCATGAGCCAGCAGATGGCAGCCGCTGTCGAGCAGCAGAGCCACGTGGCGGAGGACATCAGCCGGCAGATCACCCGCATCGCCCAGCTGTCCGACCACAGTGCCGGCCAGGCGCATCAGGGCGCGGCGATCAGCCGTGAGCTGGAGCAGATGGCCGACTACCTGCACAGCCTGGCGGAGCGTTTCAACCGCTGATGCGGCGGAAGGCGGAGGGTGATCGGCGGCAAACCGCAAAGCGCGTCTCATCAGGGCGCGCATGCTGGAGTCGATACGTTGTAGAGCTTGTGCAGCGCTGAGCACCGTCGAGCCATGGTCCCGGATTGCATCCGGGCTGCGCGCCTGTGCTGCCTGGCGCCGCGCTTCGTGGCACACTGCGCGGCATGCCTCGACCATCCTGCCCCCGCTGCCAGCGCCCACTGCGCCATTGCCTGTGCGCACTGATTCCAGACCTCGACAGCCGTACCCGTGTGCTCATCCTGCAGCATCCGAGCGAGGTCGGACATGCCCTCAATACCGCTCGCCTGGCTGCGCTGGGGTTGCGTAACGCCGAGCTGCGCGTGGGCGAAGTGTTCGATGATCTGCCGCAGTTGCTGGCGCAGCCCGGTTATCGCGCCTGCCTGCTGTTTCCAGGGGAAGATGCCGTGGCGCTGACTGGCTATGCGCCCGAGGAGCAACCGCTGCTGCTGGTCGTGCCCGACGGCACCTGGCGCAAGGCGCGCAAGCTGCTGCATCTCAATCCGTTACTGGCGGCGTTGCCGCGCGTGAGCCTGGGAGCCGTGGCCCCATCGCGCTACCGCCTGCGCAAGGCGCCGGAAGAGGGGGCGCTCTCGACCATCGAGGCGATCGTTGCCGCGCTGGATGCGTTGGAGGCGCCGCAGGGTTTTGATGCGTTGCTCAGGCCATTCGATGCGCTGATCGAAGGTCAGATCGCGGCGATGGGAGAAGAGGTCTTCATCCGCAATCATCAGCGCTAAAGAGGTGCGCACGGCGCACCCTACGCGCGTAGCCGAAGGCATGTAGGGTGCGCCGCGCGCACCAGCTTTGGTGAATGCCACGGCTCGGGCTAGGTGCGCAGGGCGCATCCGGCGATGTCGCGTAGCCCGGATGCAATCCGGGGAGGCTGACCATCAATCCCGGATTTCATCCGGGCTACGCAGCGTGCACGGCCGATAATCAACGCTCGCGCATGGCCTCCGAGCGTGCCTTGAGCACCGGCTTGAGCAGGTAGGCCAGCACGCTCTTCTCGCCGGTGATGATGTCCACGGTGGCGACCATGCCGGGGATGATCAGCAGCGGGTTCTCCTCGCTGCCGAGATGGCTTTTATCGGTTCGCACCTGGATCAGATAGAAGCTGTTGCCTTCCTCGTCGGTGATCGTGTCGGCGCTGATCAGCTCCAGATTGGCCTTGAGGCCGCCGTAGATGGTGTAGTCGTAGGCGGTGAATTTGACCATCGCCTTCTGCCCCGGGTGGAGGAAGGCCACGTCCTGCGGGCGCACCTTGGCTTCGATCAGCAGACTGTCGTCCAGCGGCACGATTTCCAGCATGTCGCTGCCGGGCTGCACCACGCCGCCGATGGTGTTGACCTTGAGCTGCTTGATCACGCCGCGTACCGGCGAAGTCACGGTGGTCCGGGTGACCTTGTCCTGAATGGCGACGCTGGTGGCGGTGATCTTCTGCAGTTCGGTGCGCACCTCGTTGAGCTCCTTGAAGGCTTCGGCGCGGAACGCCAGTTCGGATTCCTCCATCTTGCTCTTGATCTCGCTCATCGCCGCTTCGGCGCGCGGGATGGCCAGGTTGGTGGCCTCCAGCGAGCCGCGCACTTCCACCACGCTGCGGCGCAGGCGCAGCACCTCGACCTCGGAAATCGCCCCCGAGGCCACCAGCGGCTGCGACATGTTCAGTTCCTGTTGCAGCAGGCCGAGGCTGGAGCGGTATTGCTGGGCCTTGGAGCGAAATTCGGCGAGCTCCTGCTCCTTCTGCCGCAGCTGCTCGCCCAGGGTACGTTGCTCGCTGCGCAGACGTTGCTGACGCGAGCGGTACAGGGCCAACTGGTCCTCGGCCAGTTGCGGGGCGTCGCGGGTGATCTCTTCGGGCAGTTGTGGCGCCCGCCCTTCGGCTTCGGCACCGAGGCGTTCGAGGCGGGCGATCAGCGCCAGTCGGTCGGCTTCGGTTTCACCGCGATTGGAGAGAAAGCGCGTGTCGTCCAGTCTCAGCAGGGTGTCGCCTTTGTCCACCACCTGACCTTCGCGCACGAATATCTCGCTGACGATACCGCCCTCCAGGTTCTGGATCACCTGCACCTTGCTCGACGGGATGGCCTTGCCCTCGCCGGTGGTGACCTCTTCCAGCACCGCGAAGTGCGCCCACACCAGCGCGGCGAGCAGGCAGGCACTGACGACCCAGACGGTGGCGCGGCTCAGCCAGGGAGAGTCCTCCAGAATGGCGCCTTCCACTTCCGGCATGAATTCGGTGTCCTGGCGCTTTTCGCGCAGGCTGCCGAAGTAGTTGCCGAGGCTCTGGGTCGCTTGCATCGCTCGTCGCTCCTACAGGCTGGCCGGGCCGACACGGCCCTTGCGCAAGGCTTCGATCACCGCTTCCTTCGGTCCGTCCGCCACCACCTGGCCGTTGTCCAGCACGGCCAGGCGATCCACCAGGCTGAGCATGGAGGCGCGGTGGGTGATGAGGATCAGCGTCTTGCCCTGCACCCACTTGTGCAGGCGCTGGCGCAGCAGGTCCTCGCTGGTGTTGTCCATGGCGCTGGTGGGCTCGTCGAGCACCAGGATTGGCGGGTCGAGCAGCAGCGCGCGGGCCAGCAGCACGGCCTGACGCTGGCCGCCGGAGAGCAGCTGGCCGCGTTCACCCACCGGTCGGTCGAAACCTTGTGGGTGCTGGCGCGCCAGATCGACCACACCCGTCAGCTCGGCCACCTCCAGCATGCGTGCGTCGCTGACGTAACGGGCACCGAGAGTCAGGTTGTCGCGCAGGCTGCCGGCCAGCAGCGGCAGATCATGGGCGACATAACCGATCTGGTGGCGCAGGTCGGCCACGTCCAGTTGGCGCAGGTCCAGATTGTCCAGGAGAATCTGCCCCTCGTCGGCGCTGTAGAAGGCCATCAGCAACCGGGCCAGGGTGCTCTTGCCCGAGCCGCTGCGGCCGATGATGCCGAGGCGTTCACCAGCCGCCAGACGCAGGCTGACGTTGTTCAGTGCCGGTGCATTCTGTCCGGGGTAGGTGAAGCTGACCTGGCGAATCTCCAGGCTGCCCTTGAGCTGGGTGCGATCCAGCGGCCGCTGCTTGTCCTGGCGCTCCTGGGGCAGCGCCATCAGCGCATCGGTGCTGGTCATGGTCAGGCGCGCCTGCTGATAGCGGGTGATCAACCCGGCGATCTGCCCCAGCGGGGCGAGGATGCGGCTGCCGAGCATGTAGCAGGCCACCAGCGCGCCGACGCTGAGGTTGCCGGCGATGATCGCGTAAACCCCGGCGACAATGGTGGCCATGCCGGCGAATTGCTGCAGGAACAGGGTGCCGTTGGTGGCCAGCGAGGCGAGGAACTTTGCATGGCTGTCCAGGCGGGTGAGGGCGCCATGGGTCTGTTCCCACTGGTGCTGGCGCTCGCTTTCGGCGCCGCAGGCCTTGAGCGTTTCCAGGCCGCCGAGGGTTTCGATCAGTAGGGCCTGGCGCTGTGCGCCGAGCTGCAGGCTCTTCTGCACCGTGTCACGCAGGCGCACCTGGATGATGAAGGCGAACAGCGCGGTGATCGGGAATGCCAGCAGCGGAATGGCCACCAGCGGCCCGCCGATCAGCCAGATCACCAGCAGCATCAGCAGTGAGAAGGGCAGGTCGATCAGGCTGGTCAGGGTTACTGCGGTGAGAAAATCGCGCAGCCCCTGGAAGTCATGGATGCTCTGCGCGAAGCCGCCCACGGTGGCCGGCCGCGCCTTCATCGACATGCCGGTGATGCGCTCGAACAGGGTGGCCGAGAGCACCACGTCGGTCTTCTTGCCGGCGGTGTCGAGCAGGTGCGCGCGCAGGATCTTCAGCAGCAGCTCGAAGCCGGTACCGATCAGCAGACCGATGGCCAGCACCCAGAGCGTGGCGGTGGCCTGGTTGGGCACCACGCGGTCGTAGGTCTGCATCACGAACAGCGGCACCATCAGCCCCAGCAGGTTGATCAGCAGGCTGGCCAGTACGGCATCGGTATAGAGCCAGCGCGACAGCTTGAGTGTGTCGCGGAACCAGGCCTCGATGCGCGGAACCAGGGGTGTGCGCGCCTCTTCCAGCTCATGCCGCGGGCGGGCGAAGAAAGCCCTGCCGCTGTATTCGGCTGCCAGTTGTTCAAGGCTGACCCACTGCTCGCCGCCCTCCGTTTCGCAGGGCAGGATCTGCGCCTGTTGCTTTGCGCCCCATTGCCGCAGCACGGCGCTACGACCGTCCTTGAGCAGCAGCAGCACCGGCAGGTTCAGAGGGGATATGCTGGCGAGATCGCGCTGCAGCAGACGGCCTTGCAGCCCGGCCCGTGCCGCGGCACGCGCCAGCAGGTCGGGAGTCAGGCGTTGCTCAGGCATGGGCAGGCCGGCACTGAGGCTGCCACGGCTGGCCGAGCAGCCGTGCAGGCGACAGAGAATCAACAGACCATCGAGCAGCGGGTCATCATGGCTGAGCCGCGGGTCGCTGGCGGGCATCGGCCGTTCCATGGTGGTCAATTTCTACTACTCCTCGAGCCGGTACTACTTCATATCCGGCAAGCGCGCCTCGCTCTTCACGTCGGTGAGGGCTACGGCTTGTGCCGGGACTACGACCTGTTGCTGACGCAGCAGATCACCCATTGCCGCAATCACCCGATACATCGAGAACTCCTCGCTGAAGCGAACCTCGGTGTAGCGGCGGTTGGCGGTGAACAGTTCGTTTTCGCTGTCGAGCAGATCGAGCAGGGTGCGCTGGCCCAGGCTGAACTGCTGCTGGTAGGCCTCGCGCACGCGCGCGGTGTAATCCGCGTAGTCACGTGCCTTGGGGGTTTGCAGGCGGGCGTTTTCCATGGCGTTCCAGGCCAGCGAGAGGTTCTCGTTGAGTACCCGCAGCGCGTTGTTGCGAATGTCCATGGACTCGTTGATCTGATGCGCGGCCGATTGCAGGCGGGCCTTGTCGCGCATGCCGTTGAACAGGTTGTAGTTCATCACCACGGCGGCCCGCCAGGTGTTGTAGTGGCCTTCGTCGCCCTGCACGTTGTCGTCAGCGGTGGTGGCAAGCTCCAGGTCGAAGCGCGGATAGAAGGGCGACTTGGCCACTTCATACTGTTTCTCGGCGGCATGCACGTCGGCCTGTGCCGACTTCAGGAAGGGATTGTTGTCCATCACGGTTTGCCGGGCCGCCATCAGATCGGCCGGCATGTTGCCTCTGATCGAGGCGGGCGATTCGAGCTGGTCGGGCAGGCGGCCGACAGCGCTGAAGAAGTTGGCTTCGGCATCGGCCAGGTTGACCTGTTCGGTGTAGAGGTTGTTCTGCGCCAGTGCCAGACGCGCTTCGGACTGGTCGAGATCGGCGGTGCTACCCACGCCCTGACGGCTGCGCAAGCCGATCTGATCGTTGATGCGCTGGTGCGCCTGCAGATTGTTACGCGCCAGGTCGACCATCTCGCGGCGCATCAATACGTCCAGATACACCTCGACCGTACGCAATGCCAGGCTCTCGGAGGTGCCGAGCAGGCGATAGGCGCGCGAGTTGACCACCGCCTGGGTACGTGCCACTTCGTTGGGCGTGTTGAAACCGTCGAACAGCATCTGCCGCAGACGCAGTTCGGCATCGCGATAGGTCAGGGTTTCCTTGTTGTGGTCGCCCAGAGCCCGCGTGCTGGGGCTGTCGGTGCGTTCTCGGCCATAGCCCACCAGCAGGTCGACGGTCGGCAGATAGCCACCCTTGGCGAATATCACGTCTTCATCCGATGAGAGACGGCTGTTGGCTGCGGCATGGATCTCGGGATGGTTGTCCAGCGTGCTCTGGATAGCCTCCGACAGGTTCATGGCCTGCACTTGACTGCAGACAGTCGCCAAAAACATGGCGCTCCATAGCGGGGTTAAGGTGCGCATTGGCGTTTCTCCTTACTGAAGTTCTTATCCTGTCGCCAAAAAAATGGCTTTTTTCCCTGTCAAACCGTTTCAGGCTTGTAACATCACAGCTAAGAACAACTTTTGGAGAAGCTAAGAAGATTTTTTCACAACCTATATTCAGAAAAAATCTTATGAACTCTGCGAAAAGCAGCACATTGTTTGAGCCTATGAGCGGTTCAGCTCCTCATTTTCTATGGGTTGCATCGCTGAAATGGGCAGTCAGGCATCAAAAGGCGGGGATTCATCTGATGGAGTAGTTCGACGCAGGTTGTAGTGACATTTTTTTGTCATTAGCGTTTTTTGGATTTTGCGCCGTTCCATTTCGATCAGTTGTCTTGGTTCTTCCTCCCGTTGCGAAAAAGGTGTTCTGACCCTTTTGCTAGGTACGTGTCGGCGGTGGTCGGCAGCTGTAGTGAGGATGGAATCATGGCTACTCTCATTGGTGTCGTCAGTCAGGTTGTCGGCGAGGTGTTCGCGGTAGCGAGCGATGGATCGCGCCGGCCGATCAGCGAAGGGGATCGGGTTTACGCGGGCGAGCAACTTGTAACCGGTGCCTCGGGCGCCGTGGCCGTTACCATGACCAACGGCCAGCAACTGACCCTTGGGCGCGACAGCAGCATGACGCTCGACGCCCAGATGCTCGCCTACCGCGGTGAGTCGCAAGCCCCGGTCGCCGAAGCTCCTCCTGCCGCTCCCAGCGATGCTGACCTTACCGACGTCGAACGCCTGCAGGCGGCCATTGAAGCGGGTGTCGACCCGACGCTGGAGGGCGAGGCCACCGCTGCCGGCCCGGGCGCTGGCGGCGGAGCGGGCGGCGCCGGAGGCGGACATTCCTTCGTCTTGCTCGATGAGGTCGGGGGAGCACTGGACCCGGTGATCGGTTTTCCCACGGCGGGCCTGCCGGGTGGGCCGGAGTTTCCGGAGGGGGAACCCATTGTCACTCCCGATCCGGTACCGCCGGCCATCATTGGCTTTCCGAGCGCGGGCCAGAGCAGTAACGCCGTGGACGAGGATGGTCTTCCTGGGGGTATCGCAGGAGGGCCTAACGATCTAGCAGGTGAGGACACGGTTGTTACCGGGTCTCTAGGCTACAGCTTCGGTCCTAACGGAATCGGAAGCTTCGCGTGGAGCACCGACGGCCTTTCGGCCTTGGGTATCACGTCTCAGGGTGTACCGCTCGTATATAGCGTCAGTGCCGACGGCTTGACCCTCAGTGCCTTTGCCGGGGACGTTCTGGTATTCACCCTGCAGCTTACGGATCTTTCCACCGGTACCTACCAGTTCAGCATTTTTGCACCTCTCGATCACCCGGCGCCTTTGCCTGGCGGCAGCGACGAGAACGATCTGTTCTTTCTTTTCAACTACGTCATCACCGATGGTATCGGCAACTCGGCTACCGGCAGTCTGACGCTAGGTGTCAATGACGATACGCCCGAGCTGGCAGGCGTGCCTGGTGCTCGGCCAGTGGTTGAAGGTCTGGTTCACGAAGATGCCTTGAGCAATGGCAACCCCGAAGGAGCGCAGCAGACCGTAACCGTGTCTGGCGGGGCAGGCACGCTGGACGCTCTAGTCAATTTCGGCGCCGACGGACGCGGTAGCTTTTCCCTCGACGGCAGTGCCGCGGCACTGGAATCCCTCACCAATCAGGGATTGTCATCTGGCGGGGTTCCGCTGACCTATGCGGTTTCTGCAGATGGCTCCACGCTTACGGCTTCCGCTGGCGGTAATGTGATCTTCACGCTGGTCGTCAACTCGGACGGTAGCTTCCTGTTCACGCTTCAGGGCCCGTTGGATCATCCAAGGGCTGATGGGGATGACAGCGAAACACTTGGCGATTCCAGTCTCAGGCTAGATTTCTCCGGTCTACTGATTGCAACCGATGGCGATGGTGACGCGGTAGTTGGCGGCTTTGCTGCTGGCAGCTTCGTGATCGATGTGGAAGATGATGTCCCGGTGCAGGCCGGCGAGAACGGCGAAGGCCCGCGTGTCGTCGGGTTGGTA
>NZ_JAODYT010000089.1:0-14850 GCF_029834875.1 Pseudomonas sp. GD04158
CAAGGCAGGCGGCAAGCCGGTGGTCGCCGGCGTGGCGATCAGCAATGCGCAGCGGGTGATCGACCCCGACAGTGGCACCAGCAAACTGCAGCTGGCGCAGTTCTACGAAAGCATCGCCGACTGGCTGCTGCCGTACCTGAACAATCGCCCGGTATCGCTGCTGCGCGCACCGGAGGGCATCGGCGGCGAGCAGTTCTTCCAGAAGCATGCCGAGCGCCTGGCCATTCCCAACATCAAGCACCTCGACCCCGAGCTCGACCCCGGCCATGCCCGGCTGATGGAGATCGACAGCGTCGCCGCGCTGGTGGGCGCGGCGCAGATGGGCTGCATCGAACTGCACACCTGGGGCGCCACCAGCGACCGCATCGAAACGCCGGACCTGTTCGTGCTCGACCTCGACCCGGACCCCGCGCTGCCCTGGCGCAGCATGCTCGAGGCCACCCGCCTGACCCTGACGGTGCTCGACGAACTGGGCCTGCAGGCCTTTCTCAAGACCAGCGGCGGCAAGGGCATCCATATCATCGTGCCGCTGGCACGACGCGCCGGTTGGGACGAGGTCAAGGCCTTCGCCAAGGCCATCGCCCAGTTCATGACCAGCCAGTTGCCGGAGCGCTTCACCGCCACCTCCGGGCCGAAGAACCGGGTCGGCAAGATCTTCATCGACTACCTGCGCAACAGCCGCGGCGCCAGCACCGTGGCCGCCTATTCGGTCCGTGCGCGGCCGGGGCTGCCGGTGTCGGTGCCGATCAGCCGCGACGAGCTGGATGGCCTGCGCAGCGCCCAGCAATGGACGGTCGGCAATCTGCAGCAGCGTCTGGATGGGCTGAAACAGGATCCCTGGCAGGGCTACAGCAACCGCCAGCGCCTGACACGCGCCATGTGGGACAGGCTCGGCGCCAAGCCCCACTCGTAGGGTGCGCCATGCGCACCGGATCTTAGGGCGGCGATGCACAGCGCTCTGGTGCGCGCGGCGCACCCTACACGAGCCGACCGCAGGGTGCGCCATACACGCCGATCTTCCAGGCGGCGGTGCGCATCGCCCCGATGCGCGCGGCGCTCCCTACGGGCCGCGCTCACTGCGGGTGGAACGGACCGGCCGCCGTTACAGACGAAAGCGCGAGATATTCTCCCGTAGCGCCTCGCTGGTGCGCGCCAGGCTTTCGCTTTCCTGCTGCGCGCTCTGAAAGGCGCAAGCGGATTGCTCGGTGCTGTCGCGCACCGAGACGATGCCCCGGCTGATCTGCTCGGCCACTGCGCTCTGTTGCTCCGAAGCGGTGGCGATCTGCTGGTTCATGCCGTTGATGCGCTCGATCATGGCGACGATGCGCGCCACCGCCTCTCCGGCCTCGGACACGCCGGATACCGACTGGGCACTGGAGCTCTGGCAGCGCTGCATGTAGGCCGAGGTTTCGTCGGCGATCTTCTGCAGGCTGGCGATCAGCCCCTCGATTTCGGTCGTGGCCTCCTGGGTCCGCCGCGCCAGGCTGCGCACCTCGTCCGCCACCACGGCGAACCCACGCCCGGCCTCGCCGGCCCGCGCCGCTTCGATGGCCGCATTGAGCGCCAGCAGGTTGGTCTGATCGGCCACCGACTTGATGACGTCGAGCACGCTGCCGATGTTGCTGCTCTCGGTCTTCAAGCGCCCCATGGCTTCGCTGGAGTTGTCGATCACCTCGGCCAGCTCGCCGATCAGGCTCACCGCATGGCCGGCCTTGCGCTGGCTGTGCAGGGCAGCCTCATCCGCTTCGCTGGCGGCCTGCGCGGCGGACTCCGCACTGCGTGCCACGTCCTGCACCGTCGCCGCCATCTCGTGCACGGCGGTAACGATCTGCTCCACCTCCCGCTGGGCGTTGGCGACGCTGGCAGCGTTACGCAGGCTCGACTCGCTCAGCTCCTGACTGGAGTGCGCCACGGTGCGCGACGAATTGTCGATATCCTGGGTGACCTGGCGCAGGTTCTGCTGCATGCGCTGCAGTGCAGCGAGCACACTGTTCTCGGCGATGTCCACGGCCTTTTCCATGGTGCGCAGATCGCCTTCGGCGACGCGCTGGGCGATGCGGTTGAGGTCGCTCGGCTCGGCGCCCAGGGCCTTGAGCAGATGGCGGCTGATCAGGTGCCCCAGCACGGCAGCCAGTGCGAACGTGAGCACGGTGATCATCACCAGCACGTTGCGCTGGCGGTGGTACTGGGTCTCGTTGTCGATGACGCGCTGGTCGGCCACGTCAGTGGTGTGTACCAGGTACTCGTTGATCACTCGCGTCAACTCCTCGAGCAGTGGCGTGCACTGCTCGCTGACCATGCGCATGGCTTGCGCATCCTCGCCCTTGAACAGGTGCTCGGCGATGGTGCCGGCCACCGGGCTGTAACGCGCCTCGACCTGTTCGATACGGGCGAGCATCTCGCGTCCCGTCGCCGAAACGTCCTTGTGGGTGAGCATCGCCTCGCGCAGCCTGGCGAGGCTGTCCACCACGTTCTTTTCATGTGCGGCGATGGACGCTCGATACTGCCCTCGCGCTGCCGGCTCGGCGTTTAGCGCCAGATTGCGCAGGGCGATCGCCCTGTCCTTGACGGCCTCGCTGACCTGGCTGGCCAGACGCGCGCGCGCCTCCACACCGTTGATGTAGTCGGAAAACTCCCGATCGGCTGCCGCCAGGTTGTACAGGGAGACGCCGGCGATCAGCAGCATCAGGGCCAGCAGACAGGCATAGCTGGCGTAGAGCACCGCACGGGTGGAGAAGCGAGGGCTACGAGATTGCATAAATGGCTCCTGCCGAATAACGGGACGACGTGAAAGAACCTGTCAGTGAGGCATGGCTGGCGGGGCGCTGACCCGTTTCCCTGTCCGCCTGACAATCGAGCCCCCAACCGGGTCGGTCGCCAGCAAACTGCCTGGCCGACGACCACCCTGCCCGGTACCTGCCCCGCGCCGGACAGGTACCGGTCAATCCGCTACCGCAGCGGTGGCCTGGTCTGCCTGCCTGGTGCAGGCGCCGGGCTTCTGTCGACGCCCTGTGGCGTCGCGCTGCGTACCTTGTCTGTCCGAGCTTAGGTCAGATCACTGCCATGCGCCTCGCTGCGTTGCCCGCTAGTCGTCGGAGCGTCGCCGCCGACGGCCAGCCGAGCCTGCGTTGGCCGGAGCTGCAGGTTGACGTTAAGCTGCACCCCTTCCCCGGCAAAGGCGCGACATGGTGATGAAGATCGGCGAACTGGCGCAGCGCACGGGCCTTGCGGCCTCGCGCATCCGCTTCTACGAGAGCATCGGTCTGCTCAAGCTGGTGCAGCGTCAGGCCAATGGTTATCGCAGCTATCCGGAGGAAGCGGTGCTGGTGCTTAACCTGATCACCGCCGCGCAGCAGGCCGGTTTCAGCCTGGACGAACTGCGCACGCTGCTGCCGCAGGACCTGACGCAATGGCAGCACGGCAAGCTGCTCGATACCCTGCATGCCAAGGTGCGCGACATCGAGGCGCTGGAGCAGCGCCTGGCGCAGAGCAAGGGCCACCTGCTGGCGCTGATCGACGAGATCGAGAGCAAACCGGACGACCTCGACTGCGCCGCCAACGCCAAGCGTGTGTTGTCGAAGATGAACCTGGGCGAGACGAGCGAGGCGCCCAGGCGCGCGAAGAAATAAGCAAGTGCTCGCCCCCGCTGTAGGAGCCGGCTTGCTGGCGATCCGCTTGAACGCGCAACGCATCGCCAGCGAGCCGGCTCTTAAGCCCAATTTCTCGTTGACATTAAAGTGAACTTTAAAGTTAAGGTCGGCGCATCTTCAGTCGAGGAAGCGCCCATGACCCTGTTCGATCCCCTTGTCCTGCCCAACGGCTCGATCATCCCCAACCGCATCGCCAAGGCGGCGATGGAGGAGAATATGGCGGATGGCGAACATGCGCCGTCCGAGCACCTGATGCGCCTCTATCAGGCCTGGGCCGAGGGCGGTGCCGGCCTGCTGATCTCCGGCAACGTGATGGTCGACAGCCGTGCCATGACCGGTCCCGGTGGGGTGGTGCTGGAAGACGCCGCGCAGCTGGCCCGGTTCCAGCGCTGGGCCCGTATCGGCCGCGCCCAGGGCGCGCAGTTCTGGTTGCAGATCAACCATCCCGGCCGGCAGATGCAGGCCAACCTGGGCCAGCCGACCTGGGCGCCCTCGGCGGTGGCGCTGGAGCTGGGCAACCTGTCCAAGCGTTTCGCCACGCCGCAGGCGATGACCCCGGCGATGATCGAAGAGGTGATCGAGCGCTTCACCCAGACCGCTCGCCTGGGTGAACAGGCCGGTTTCAGCGGCGTGCAGATCCACGCTGCCCATGGCTACCTGCTCAGCCAGTTCCTCTCGCCGCTGACCAACCAGCGCAGCGACCAGTGGGGCGGCTCGCTGGAAAACCGCGCGCGCCTGCTGCTGGAGATCGTCAAGGCGGTGCGTGCCGCCGTGGCGCCAGGCTTCGCCGTGGCAGTCAAGCTGAACTCGGCGGATTTCCAGCGCGGCGGTTTCAGCGCCGACGACGCCCAGCAGGTGGTGCGCCTGCTGAGCGGGCTGAAGGTCGATCTGGTCGAGCTGTCCGGTGGCAGCTACGAGGCGCCGGCTATGCAAGGCCAGGCGCGCGACGGCCGGACCCTGGCGCGCGAGGCCTACTTCCTGGAGTTCGCCCGCGAGATTCGCGCGGTGGCGAGCATGCCGCTGATGGTCACCGGCGGCATCCGCCGTGCGCCCGTTGCCGAGCAGGTGCTGGCCAGCGGCATCGAGATGGTCGGCATCGGCACGGCCCTGTCCATCGAGCCGAACCTGCCGCGCGACTGGCAGCGCGGCCAGAACAGCGCCCCGCAACTGCCGCCGATCACCTGGGGCAACAAGGTGCTGGCTTCGCTGGCCAACATGGCGGTGGTGAAGTATCAGCTGCGCAAGCTGAGCCAGGGCCGGCAAACCCGGCCCGCGGTATCGCCGCTCTGGGCGCTGCTGCGCCAGCAGCTGAGCGACGCCCTGCGCACCCGCCAGTACCGACGCCGGATGGCGCGGCGCGCGCTGCAGTAGCCAGGCGCCTCGTCACGCGCCTGACAATCGGCAAGCCGTTTCGCTCGTTGCATTGGCGCAACAGTCCTTTGCCGAACCGGCGGTTAATTAGCTTGCTAACGAGGCGTATAAACGAAATGCGACCTTTCGCCGCACCCGCATTTCGAGGAGACAAGCATGAACGTGATCGTGCATGAGCGTGACAACGAACATCTTTCCCGTGAAGCCCGCGCCATGGGCACAGTGGTTTGGGACGTGATCCAGAATGGCGAGCTGGTCGGCATCTTCCCGACCCAGGGCGAAGCCGACGCTTACCGCAAGGAGCTGGAGGAGACACAAGCGCAAGGATAAGCCGAGGCTGTTGCCGTTTCGACCGAAACGGCAACAGCTTCACAGCGCCCACCGCGGCCCCGCCCAAGCATCGCTCTCGCCTGCACGACAACCTCATCTGCGCAGTTGCCAAGCCAACGCCAAAGCCCACCGCCGCCCGAACCTCCCACCGGCACCTCACGCCCTGGCAGCAGCTGCGTCGCCAGATAGCCCGATTCGACTTCCGCCTGCAGGTAAACATCACAGACAACGCGATCATGGCTCGATTCGGCATCAGGCCAGGCGTTATGGATAAAGAGTTGAACGCTCATTGCCCAGCCCTCTCACAGATCCAGCACCAGGGGTTGTACGCCTTCTTCGCCTTGTGCCGGCACCGCGCAGCAGATCAGCACGCCGCCATCATCCGGCAGCTCGGCCGGCGGATTGGGGTAGTGCACCTGGCCGCTGACCAGGCGCGTCTTGCAGGTGCCGCAGGAACCGCCGCGGCAACTGAACTCGGGCGTCAGGCCACGGCTTTCCGCCAGTTCCAGCAGGCTGCCGCTGTCCGGCGTCCAGCGCGCCTCCTTGCTCGAAGCGCTGAAGTACACCGGCACCGGTTCGCTCGCGGCGGGCGGCTGCACGAGGGTCGTCACCTGGCCATCGGTACGGCGCGTGAGCGTCGAGGGGCCGAACGCCTCGGCGTGGATGCGCTCATCGGCGACATTGAGGTCGCGCAGGCCATCGTAGATCGCCTGGGTAAAGGCGGCCGGGCCACACAGGTAGAAGTCGTAATCATCGAACGACAGCGCCGCCTTGATCTGCGCCAGGTCGATACGCCCCTGCTGCTCGTAGTCGCGACCCACTACAGCGTCCGCCTCCGGCGCGCTGAGGGCGCGGTGCACCTGCAGCAGACCGCCCGCGCGCTGCACCAGCTCATGCAGCTCGGACTGAAACGGCAGGTCGCTCAGCGTCCGCGCGCCCTGGAAGAAATGCATGCGCCTGCCCTGCCCCAACGCTACCTGCTCGCGCAGCATCGACAGCAAAGGCGTGATGCCGACGCCGGCACCAATCAGCACCAGCGGCCGGCGGCTTTCGCTGTTCAGGGTGAAGCTGCCCAGCGGCGCACGCACCTCCAGCACATCGCCCACCCGAACCTGCCCGTGCAGATGCCGCGACACCACGCCCTGCGCCTTGACGCTGATACGCAGGAAATCATCCGACGGCGCGCTGGACAGGCTGTAGGTGCGCAGCAGGGTTTCACCGCTGGCGGTGGCGATGCGAATCGGCAGGTGCTGACCGGCAGCGAAACCCGGTGCGGCACCCTGCTCCGGCGCCAGCACGAAGGAGCGGATATCGCTGCTTTCCTGCTGCACACTCTGCACACGCCAGCGCTGCCACTGGTTGCGCTGCTCACGCTCGCGCAGGCGCGCATCGGTTTCTGCCCAGGTGCCGGTCATCAGGCTGGTCGGTGCATATTCTTCGAAGGCCCAGCGCAGCGAAGCCGCCGCCGGGCGCAGCACCACCTGCTCGACGTCGAAGGTCCACAGCCGCTCGGCGCCTTCAAAGGCCTGAATCAGCGGGCTGTCGAGGATGATCTCGGCGCGGCCGGCCAGCTGCAGCACGTCGCCCGTGGCGAAGTCGACGAACAGCAGCCCGGCCCGCGGATTGACGCTGAGGTTGCCCAGGGTATTGAAGTGCAGGTTGCCGGCGTAGTCGGGAATGGTCAGGCGATTGCCCTGCACCCGTACGAAACCGGCACGCCCGCCACGGTGCGAGACGTCCACCGAACGACGGCCATCGTCGTGCTCGACGTAGCTGGCGACGAAAAAGGTATCGGCGCTGCCGATCATCTCGGCGCTGCGCGCATCCAGCTCGGTCGCGTCCAGGCGCTCGACGCCACGCTGGTGCACACGGCGGTACTGGCGCAGCTGGATGTACTGCGGGCAGTTGCCGAAGGAATGCTCCACATCGATGTCCAGGCGCTGCGCCGAGGCCTGGCGGATATGCCCGTTGATGCGATTGCGCCGCCGCGTGTGCAGCTCGATGCCGAGCAGGCCGATGGCATCGCCCGCATGCAGTCCACTGGTGGCCGGGTCGAGCGGATCGAGCGCCATGGCGGCCAGATCGAACGACAACTGACGCGGGTCGGGCGAGGTGACGAAGCCCTCCTCGCCTTCGATCAGGGTGGCCCAGGGCTGGCCGGCAGCATCCACGGCGCCGGCGATCATGAAGGGCAGTTGCCGGTAGAAGTCGCGATGCTGATCCGGCATGTAGTCGCGGATCACCTTCTGTCCGAGCACTTCCATGCGTTCGGCGACGCCGACCTTTTCCTGCAGTTGCTTTTCACCGGCATGCCAGGGCGAGTGCCGATGGCTGGGAAGCTGTTGCATGTTCTGCCCTCCATGAAAGCGGCCGCCGGGCGATCCCGGCGGCGGTCAGCGACTCAGGCCTGCAGACCGGCGGCGGTACGCGGCATCGGCACGAAACCCGGCAGCGCCTCGATGCGAGCCAGCCAGGCGCGGATGTTCGGATAGGGCTCCAGCGACACGTTGCCCTCCGGCGCATGGGCGATGTACGAGTAGTTGGCGACGTCGGCGATGCTCGGCTTGTCGCCGGTCAGGAACGGGGTTTCGCTCAGCTCGCCCTCCATCACGGTGAACAGGGCGTGGGCGCGGTTGATCACTTCTTCGGTGTTGAACGAGTAGCCGAACACGGTAACCAGGCGCGCGGCGGCGGGGCCGAAGGCCACCGGACCGGCCGCCACGGACAACCAGCGCTGCACACGGGCGGCAGCGGCCGGCTCCTGCGGCAGCCAGTCGCCATTGCCGTAGCGCTTGGCCAGGTAGACGAGGATGGCGTTGGAGTCGGCGACGACGGTGCCGCCGTCATCGATCACCGGTACCTGGCCGAAGGGGTTGAGTGCGAGGAACTCCGGCGTCTTGTGCGCGCCCTTGGCCAGATCGACGAAGATCAGCTCGGTGGGCAGCTGCAGCAGCGACAGCATCAGCTCGGCGCGGTGGGCATGGCCGGAACGGGGAAAGTTGTACAGCTTGATGGCGGGACGGGACATGGCGATGACTCCTTCGAGGTGGGCTTAGATCTCCGCGAAACGACTTGCCTTCGCGACGATGGGGCCAGTTTCGCCCCATCCAACCTGGAGAAGAATCCCCACTCAAGGCAATCCACTATTTCACTTTCTGCAATGACCTCAGACCTTAAAGGCCGGGTGGGCGCGCAGCCGCGGCACGGCAAAGTCGAGGAAGCTGCGTACCCGCGCGGCCGCCCGGCGCCCTTCGCGGTAATACAACTGCACCGGCAAGGGCGGCGCGGCGAAATCCTCAAGCACGGCCAGCAATTGCCCCGCCTGCAACTCATGATGGGCTTCGTAACTCAGGCAGCGGGTCAGCCCGAAGCCGGCGAGCGCCGCGCGAATGGACGCCTGCGGCGTGCTGCAGGTCAGCTGTGGCGCAAGCTTCACCACCCTGTCGGCAAAGCGCCATTCCCCGGCATGGCCGGTCGAGGAGGTAGCGATGGTGCGGTGCGCCGCCAAGGCGTCCGGGCTGGCCGGTCGGCCCCAACGCTGTAGATAGGCCGGTGCCGCACAGATCAGCGGGCGCACCTGCCCCAGCGGTACGGCGAAACCGGACGAACTGGGCAGGTGACCGACCACCAGCGCCAGGTCGATGCCCTCCTCCAGCAGCCTCGGCAGCTCCTCGCGCGCCAGGGTAGCCAGGCTCACCTCGGGAAAGGCCGCCAGGTAGTCGACGGCGATGGGCCCCAGCACCTGATGCGTCATCAACAGCGGCAGGGCCAGGGTCAACTGCCCGGCCGGGCTGGCATGCAGCCCCGTCACCGACTGCTCGGCCTCGTCCAGCCGTTGCAGGATGCGCTGGCAGCTGTCGGCGAAACGCGCCCCAGCCGGGCTCAGGCTCACACCGCGAGGCCCGCGCAGCAGCAGGGTGCAGTCCAGACGCTGCTCCAGGCTGGCGACGATGCGCATCACCGTGGCCTGCGACAGCTGCAGCGTCCTGGCAGCCGCCGCCAGGCTGCGCGCCTGTGCCACGGCGAGGAACACCTGCATTTCGCGGTGCTGGCTCATGGCGCGGACGGTGCGCCAGCCGCGCGCAGCGCCGGGTCGGCACGAAAGCTCGCGGCGCAGTGATCGACGAAGGTACGCACCTTGGCCGAAACCTGGCGACCGCCCTGATGAATGATATGCACCGGCAACGCCGGCGGTTCGAACGCCTCGAGCACCAGCTCGAGCTCGCCGCGCGCCACTGCGGCAGCCACCTGGTAGGACAGCACGCGGGTATAGCCCCAGCCCAGGCGCGCGGCGCCGATTGCCGCCTGGTTGGAGCTGACGGTGAAGCGCGGCGTGGGGGTGAAGCCGAACACGCCGTCGGCGCCGACGAACTGCCAATGGCTGAGCAGGCCGCTGGCGCTGGACATGACGATGGGCGCATCGCGCACTTCATGCGGATGCTGTGGCCGCCCGACGCGGTCGAGGAAGGCCGGCGCCGCGCAGACCACCGGGCGAATCTGCCCGACCTGCAACGCCTGGTGATCACCTTCGGGCAGCGAACCGATGCGCACGGCAACGTCGATGCCCTCCTCCATCATGTTCACCACGCGGTCGACCAGCAGCGCATTGATCTCCACGTCCGGGTAGCTGTCGAGGTACTGGGTGATGCGCGGAATCAGGAACAGCTCGCCGAACATCACCGGCGCGGTCACGGTGAGCCGGCCACGCGGGCGCACGCTGCCACCGGCAGCCAGCTCCTCGGCTTCCTCCAGCTCCAGCAGAATGCGCCGGCAGTCCTCGACATAACGCTGGCCGGCTTCGGTCAGGCGCAGGCTGCGGGTATTGCGCGCCAGCAGCAGCGTGCCGAGGCGCGCCTCCAGCGCCGCGACGGCGCGGGTCACGCTGGGCGGCGAGATGCCCAGCAGCTTGGCGCCACCGGCGAAGCTCTCGGCCTCGGTCACGGCCAGCAGCACCTTCATTTCCTGAAACCGATCCATCGTCACCGCCCGTTTCGTTGCCGCGAGGGCACAAGATAACGCCTCAGCGCCTGCTCAATGCCAGGCGCGCGGCGAACAGCAAGAAGATCAGCCCCGTGCTGCGATCCATCCACCTGATCACCGCCTCGCGCCGCAACCAGCGACCGAGCGGCTGGGTGGCGCCGATCAGCAGCGCCGCCCAGACCAGGCTGAGCGCCACGTGGATGCCCACCAGGCCGAAGGTCCAGGCGATCAGCGGCTGCCCCTGCGGGATGAACTGCGGCAGAAAGGACAGGTAGAAAATGCCCACCTTGGGGTTGAGCACGTTGCCCAGCAGGCCGCGCAGGAACCAGTTGGCGCCGGGCTGGCCGCCGGCCTGCGCCGGCGCCAGGGAGTTGCGCGGGCGCAGCAGCATGTTCAGCCCGAGCCAGGCCAGATAAGCCGCGCCGCAGTACTTGAGCAGGTTGTAGCCGAACTCGGACACCGCCAGCAGCGCGCCCAGGCCGAAGGCCACCGCCGCGCCCCAGAGCAGGCAGCCGGCATTGATGCCCAGCGCGGCGCGAAACGCCTGTCGCCGGCCTTCGACCGCCGCGGTGCGCAATACCAGCGCGGTATCGATGCCCGGGGTAAGGGTCAGCAAGGTGGCCGCCAGGGTGAAGGCGATGAGGTTTTCGGCAAAGGGCATCGGCGCAGGCTCCGTCTGAGCAGGCGCCGATTATAGACAGGGCATTGCTGGCCGTCGTCCCGTAGGGTGCGCCGTGCGCACCGCGGTTCGTTCATGCGATGCGTGTTGCCGGTGGTGCGCGGCGCACCCTACGTCGTTTAGCCGCGATAGGCCTCGAACAACCCCGTGGCGCCCATGCCGCCGCCGACGCACATGGTGACGATGCCGTAACGCAGCTCGCGGCGCTGCAGTTCGCGCACCAGATGGCCGACCTGACGCGAGCCGGTCATGCCGAACGGGTGGCCGATGGAGATGGAGCCGCCGTTGACGTTGTATTTCTCGTTGTCGATCTCGAGCTTGTCGCGGCAGTACAGGCACTGCGAGGCGAAGGCCTCGTTGAGCTCCCACAGGTCGATATCGTCGACCGACAGCCCCTTGGCCTTGAGCAGCTTGGGTACCGAGAACACCGGGCCGATGCCCATTTCGTCCGGCTCGCAGCCGGCCACGGTGAAGCCGCGGAAATAGGCCTTGGGTTTGAGGCCCAGCTCCAGCGCCTTCTCCAGGCTCATCACCAGGGTCATGGAGGCGCCGTCGGACAGCTGCGAGGCGTTGCCGGCGGTGACGCTACCGGCCGGGTCGAACGCCGGCTGCAGCTTGGCCAGGGATTCGAGGGTGGTATCCGGGCGGTTGCAGTCGTCGGCCTCGACCACGCCGTCGAGAATCTTCTTCTCGCCGGTGGCCTTGTCTTCCACCTGGTACTTCACCGCCATCGGCACGATCTCGTCGGCGAACAGGCCTTCGGCCTGAGCCCGCGCGGTGCGCTGCTGGCTCTGCAGGGCGTAGGCGTCCTGGGCCTCGCGGCTGATGCCGTAGCGGTTGGCGACGATTTCGGCAGTCTTGCCCATGGGGTAGTAGATGCCGGGGTTGTCCTGCTGCAGCAGCGGGTTGAACAGGTTGTCCATGTTCATGCTTTTCAGGGTCATGGTGATGGACTCGACGCCGCCGGCGACGATGATGTCGCTGCAGCCGGATGCCACCTGGTTGGCGGCGATGGCGATGGCCTGCAGGCCCGAGGAGCAGAAGCGGTTGAGGGTCATGCCCGCCACCGGGTTGCCCAGGCGCGACAGCACGGCGACGTTGCGGCCGATGTTCATGCCCTGCGCGCCCTCGTTGGAACCGGCGCCGACGATGCAGTCGTCGACCAGCGCCGGATCGATGCCATTGCGCACCAGCAGCGCATCGACGCAGTGGGCGGCCATGTCGTCCGGCCGGGTCAGATTGAACTTGCCGCGGAAGGACTTGGCCAGGCCAGTCCGCACGCTGTCGACGATCACCACTTCACGCATGACGCACCTCGTTGTTATTGGATGGCGAATGGCGGGAAGATAAATCCAGCCCATGCCTGGGCGCGACCATCATTGATCTGGCGTATACGGGTCGATGCAGGGCGTAGCCCGGATGCAATCCGGGGCTGGCGATGCATTGCACTGCGCCTCGCCAGCAAGCTGGCTCCTACCTACCGCGCCGGCCTCAATCCCTGGCGAACGCCGCCTCGATGGCCTGGTTGATGGTGCGCAGCACCTTGACCCGGGCGAAGCGCTTGTCGTTGGCCTCCACCAGCGTCCAGGGCGCGATTTCGGTGCTGGTGCGATCGACCATATCGCCCACCGCATCGGCGTAATCGTTCCACTTGTCGCGGTTGCGCCAGTCTTCCTCGGTGATCTTGAAGCGCTTGAAGGGGATCTTTTCCCGCTCCTGGAAACGCTCCAGTTGCGTCTGCTGATCGATGGCCAGCCAGAACTTCACCAGGATCACCCCGGCGTTGGTCAGTTGCTCCTCGAAGTCGTTGATTTCGCCGTAGGCACGCAGCCAGTCGGCCTCGCTGCAGAAGCCCTCGACCCGCTCCACCAGCACGCGGCCGTACCAGCTGCGGTCGAAGATGGTGAACTTGCCGCGCGCCGGAATGTGTCGCCAGAAGCGCCACAGATAAGGTTGCGCGCGCTCTTCCTCGGTCGGCGCCGCCACCGGCACGATGCGGTACTGGCGCGGGTCCAGCGCACCGGTGACGCGGCGAATGGCCCCGCCCTTGCCGGCCGCGTCGTTGCCTTCGAACACCGCGAGCAGCGCGTGCTTGCGCATGCGCTTGTCGCGCATCAGGCCGGACAGGCGCGCCTGCTCCAACGCCAGTTGCTCCTTGTAATCCTCCTTGCCCAGGACCTGGGTCATGTCCAGGCTGTCGAGCAGGCCGCGGTTGTCCAGGCTCGACACCAGCGGTGCGGCGTGGGGCTGCAGCTGCACGCGCGGCTTGCTCTCGGCCAGCGCCGCCTGCAGGCCTTCGAGCAGGATGCGGCCGACGGTGAGGCTGCGGTAGTAGTGATCGACGCCCTCGACCACGTACCAGGGCGCATAGTCGCGGCTGGTGCGGCGCAGCACGCGCTCGCCGTAGTGGACGAACTTGTCGTAGGTCTTCGACTGCTGCCAGTCCAGCGGGCTGATGCGCCAGCTGTGCAGCGGATCGTCCTTGAGCGCTTCGAGCCGCGCCTTCATGTGCTTCTTGGACAGGTGGAACCAGAACTTGAAGATCAGCGCGCCCTCGTCGCAGAGCATGCGCTCCAGGCGCTCGGCGCCGTCGATGGCCTGGTCCAGCACGGCGTCCTTGAAACGGCCGTGCACGCGCCCCTGCAACATCTGGCTGTACCAGTTGCCGAAGAACACGCCGATGCGTCCCTTCGGCGGCAGCTGGCGCCAGTAGCGCCAGGCCGGTGGCCGCGCCAGCTCCTCGTCGGTCTGCACATCGAAGGTGCTGACCTGAATCAGCCGCGGGTCCATCCACTCGTTGAGCAGCTTGACCGTCTCGCCCTTGCCGGCGCCTTCGATGCCGTTGATCAACACGATCACCGGAAAGCGCGCCTGCTGCCTGAGCTCGTACTGCGCCTCCAACAGCGCCTCGCGCAGCGCCGGCTCTTCGGCCTCGAAGGTGGCCTTGTCGAGACTGCGACCGATTTCGGCGGATTCGAACATGCAGAAAACCTCCCTGGAATGATCGTTAAAGCGTAATGGATCGGCCGCGACTTTGCCTGGCAGCGGCTCGCCACGGATTGACCTGCGCCGGGTAAAGCGCGTGCGCAGCGGTTAGAATCGCCGCCTGTTTTACCCGGAACTCCACCATGTCCGATGCCCACAACGCCCAGCTCGACTGGGACGAACACGGCCAGCCGCTGTCGCGCAGCTATGGCGACGTGTACTTCTCCCGCGCCAACGGCCTAGAAGAAACCCGTCACGTCTTCCTCGCTCACAACCAGATCATCGAGCGCTGCCAGGCCCTGCCGGCCGGCGGGCGCCTGGTGATCGGCGAAACCGGCTTCGGCACCGGGCTCAATTTTCTCTGCGCCTGGCAAGCCTTCGCCGAACACGCCCCGCGCGATGCGCGGCTGCACTTCGTCAGCGTGGAGAAATTCCCCCTGACCCAGACGGACCTGCAGCGCGCCCTGGCCCTGTGGCCGGAGCTGGCGCCCTACGCCGAGCAATTGCTGGCGCAGTACCGCGCCATCCATCCCGGCTTTCAGCGCCTGCTGCTCGACGGCGGCCGCGTGGTGCTGACGCTGATGATCGGTGACGTGCTCGAGTGCCTGCCGCAGCTGGACGCCAAGGTCGATGCCTGGTTCCTCGACGGTTTCGCCCCGGCGAAGAACCCGGAGATGTGGACGGACAGTCTGTTCACCGAACTGGCCAGGCTGTCGGCGCCCGGCGCCACGCTGGCCACCTTCACCAGTGCGGGTTTCGTCCGCCGCGGGCTGATCGCCGCCGGCTTCGCCGTGCAGCGGGTCAAGGGCTTCGGCCACAAGCGCGAGATGCTGGCCGGCCCCTTCCAGGCTGAAC
>NZ_JAODYT010000009.1:0-97345 GCF_029834875.1 Pseudomonas sp. GD04158
GCCAGTACCTGGGCGGCGAGCAGGCTCAGGCCCAGGCAACCGGCCTGGATCAACTGCTTGTGAATCATGGCGTGCTCCTTATCGGGCATCAGAAACTGACGCCAAAGCTCAGGGCGACGAAGTCGCGGTCGGTGTTGGTGTTGAAGTCGCCGCCGAAGTAGTCGGTGTAACTCAGGCTGGCGCTGTACCTGGACAGGTAGTCGGCGTCGATGCCGATGCTGAGCGACTGGTTGCCCTCGGTGAAGGTCGGCCCGTAGCCCTCGACGTCGTGGGCGAAGGCCAGGTTGGGCTTGAGGTTGACCCCGGCGATGGCGCTGTTGAACTCGAGCATGGCGCGCAGGCGGTAGCCCCAGGAGTTCTGGGTGTAGAAGCCCTTGTCGCTGCACTGGTCCGGGTTGGCACTGTTGAGCAGCGCGGTGCACAACTGGTTGCCGCTCAAGCCCAGGCCGCTGGCCGAGTCCGGCAGCACGCCGTAGCCGTAGACGCTGCTGCGGCCGAAGCGCAGGTCGGAGCCGTCGCTGGGGCCCAGGTCGCCGATATGGCTGAAGCCGACTTCGCCGACCAGGGTCAGACGGTCGGCGCGCAGCACCTGATCGAACACCTGCACCGCGCTGAGCTGGGCCTGGGTAAAGGGCATGCGCTTGTAGCCCTGTACCCGGCTGCCCGGGGCGGTGGCAGCCCAGCCAGTGTCGAAGATGGCCAGGCCGTCGAGGCCGAGCAGGTCGTTCAGCTGGCCGACGCTGGCGGCGGTGGACACCTCGGTGCCGTTGAGCGCCAGCGGCATGTTCGGCCGATGGCTGATCTCCCCCGACAGCGCCGTACCGTTGGCCAGGCTGGTGGCGAAGCTGAGGCCGTAGAGGCGGATGTCCTCGGGGTATTCCAGGCCGTAGCGGGCGCTGGCCGGGCCGGGGGCGCCGCTGATCGCGGCGAAGCTTGGCTGGCCGGTGCGCCACGAGCTTTCCGGGGTGCGGCTGTGGTAGTTCAGCGCGTAAACGCCGAACTCGGTGTCGTTCAGCGCCGGCACCAGCCAGCGCAGCGCCACGCCGAACTGGCCGCCGTCGCGCGCCTCCTTATCCGCCAGGCGTGGCACCCAGCCGTACACCGCCGGGTCGCGGTTAAAGTCGCTGCCGAAGGTGGTCATGCCCAGGTCGCAGCCCTGGGGCGCGACGTCGCCGCCGAAGAAGGTGCCGCAGTTGTCCAGCACGGTCTTCTCCCACTGCAGCTGGTAGAAGGCTTCGATCGACAGGTTCTCGCTCAGGCCTTGGGTCAGGTAGAGCATGTTCACCGGGATCAGGCCTTCCTTGATCTCCGAACCGGGGCGGCGGAAGGCGGCGACGTCGGCCGGGTTGATGGCGTTGATGCCGTTGCCGATAAAGGTGCTCTCGCCCCAGCTGACCACCTGGCGACCGGCGCGCACGCTGCCGGGCAGCTCGCCGAGCTGGTAGTTGTGGTAGACGAAGGCGTCCAGCAGTTCGCTGCCCGAGGCCTTGGCGGCGCGGTCGCGGCCGCTGTCGTCGATATCGTAGAGCAGGCGGCTCTCGTCCTTGAGCTCGAAGTCGTACCAGTACTTGCCGCGCAGGAACAGGCCGCTGTCGCCATAGCTGAGCTGCAGGTCGTGGATGCCCTTGAAGATCTTCGAAAAGGTCTCGCCGCGCTTGAAGTTGAGGCGGCCGTCGTCGCTGGTGCGGGTCGAGGCCGTGCCGCCGTTGGCGCGGCCGATGAAGCGCTTGTCCGGTGCGTCCATCGCCCAGCTGGCGCCTATCGACAGCGAGGAGTCGAAGCGCGCCTCGATCTCGCCGATGTTGAAGCTGGCGGCCTGCGCCGGCAGCGTGGGAGCCAGGCCGAGGGCCAGGCTCAAGACCGTCGGACGCAGGGCGCCGAGGCGGGTTGTTGTTGTCATGCCGTACTCCCCTGATATCTGCTCGATGTCCGCCTGCGGTTCTGGTGCCGCAGGGCGTGCAGCCTGGGAACAGGTGCGCGGCCATGCTAAGGGCGGGATCGGCCGGCTGACCTCTGAATAATCCTTATGCCCATAGCCAAAGGTGAGAGCGGCGCTGCGCGCCGGCCGGAGAACCCCCTGGCAGGGACCCGGCGGCATAACCGCCGGTTATCCCGATAGGCAGGACGGCCGCTTCGCGGCGCTTGCCGCCGGTGGCCGGGCCTGGTGTATAACGGACGGGCAGCCGTATCCGCCGCCGGAGGATTGCCCGTGAACCAAGCCATCGAAACCGACAGCGCGGTCTACAAGACCCTGCTCGAATCGACCCGGGCGATCCCCTGGAAGATCGACTGGAAGACCATGACCTTTGCCTACATCGGCCCGCAGATCGAGACGCTGCTGGGCTGGTCGCAGGCCAGCTGGGTCAGCGCCGAGGACTGGGCCGCGCGCATGCACCCGGAGGATCGCGAGCGAGTGGTGGGCTTCTGCGTGTCGCAGTCGCAGAACGGTGTCGACCACGAGGCCGACTACCGCGCGCTGACCGCCGCCGGCGACTACGTGTGGATTCGCGACGTGGTGCACGTGGTGCGCGACGACAAGGGCGAGGTGGACTCGCTGATCGGCTTCATGTTCGACATCAGCGAACGCAAGAAGACCGAGGAGCAGCTGCTGACCCTGCAGAAGCAGCTGGAGGAGTATTCCTACCAGGACGGCCTGACCGGCGTGGCCAACCGGCGCATGTTCGACCGGGTACTCACCAGCGAGTGGGCCAGTGCCCAGCGCAGCCAGCAGCCGCTGTCGCTGATCCTGCTGGATATCGATCACTTCAAGCAGTACAACGATCATTACGGCCATGTTCAGGGTGATGACTGCCTGAAGAGCGTCGGCCAGGCCCTGACCCGCGCTGCCAGCCGCCCGCGGGACTTCGTCGGGCGCTTCGGTGGCGAGGAGTTCGTGCTGGTGCTGCCGGAAACCGACGAGGCCGCCGCCCGGCATATCGCCGAACGCTGCCGCCAGCAGGTGCGCCAGCAGCGCATCGCCCATGAACGCTCTGCGGTGTCGTCCCTGCTCACCATCAGCCTTGGGGTCGGCACCATGGTGCCGGGCGCGCAGGATCGGGCGCTGGATTTCCTCAACGCCGTCGACAAGCTGCTCTATCAGGCCAAGCAGCGCGGGCGTGACCGCCTGGAAGTGGCGAGCATGACCTCCCGATCCTCGGGGGGCGATGCCGCCGACGCCCGTGTTTGAGCAATCGTTAACCTGAGCGTAACGATTGCGCGTCCTGCTTGATTGATGACCCGAGGGTCACGCTCCTAAGGTGCCTCCACGACAGCGGAACTCGTGGAGTCATCGATGACAACAACAATATCCCCACCGCCGCAGTGGTCGCGCCGTCGCGCGGAAAAGGCGCGGCGACTCGATCAGGTGCGTCACCTCGCCGATGGCGTGGTACTGCCCGGCGACAAGATCGTGGCAGCCCTCGAAGCGCTGATCGCCCCCGGCGATCGCGTGGTGCTCGAAGGCAACAACCAGAAGCAGGCGGATTTCCTTTCCCGCTCGCTGGCCAAGACCGACCCCGGCCGTCTGCACGACCTGCACATGATCATGCCCAGCGTCAGCCGCGCCGAGCACCTCGATCTGTTCGAACGCGGCATCGCGCGCAAGCTCGACTTCTCCTTCGCCGGGCCGCAGAGCCTGCGCATCGGCCAGCTGCTGGAAGACGGGCAGATGGAAGTCGGCGCCATCCATACCTATATCGAGCTGTACTCGCGCCTGCTGGTGGATCTGATTCCCAATGTCGCGCTGGTCGCCGGTTTTCAGGCCGACCGCCACGGCAACATCTACACCGGCCCGAGCACCGAGGACACCCCGGCACTGGTCGAGCCCACCGCGTTCAGTGACGGCATCGTGATCTTCCAGGTCAACGAGATCGTCGACGAGCTGCCGCGCGTGGATATTCCCGCTTCCTGGGTCGACTTTGTGGTGGTGGCCGACAAGTCGTTCTACATCGAGCCGCTGTTTACCCGCGACCCGCGCCATATCAAGCCGGTGCACGTGCTGATGGCGATGATGGCGATCCGCGGCATCTACGAAAAACACCAGGTGCAGTCGCTCAACCATGGCATCGGCTTCAACACCGCCGCCATCGAGCTGATTCTGCCCACTTACGGCGAGTCCCTCGGCCTGAGGGGCAAGATCTGCCGCAACTGGACGCTCAACCCGCACCCGACGCTGATCCCGGCCATCGAGACCGGTTGGGTCGAGAGCGTGCACTGCTTCGGCACCGAGCTGGGTATGGAGGGCTACATCGCCCAGCGCCCGGACGTGTTCTTCACCGGCCGCGACGGTTCCATGCGTTCCAACCGCATGATGTGCCAACTGGCCGGGCAGTACGCGGTGGACCTGTTTATCGGCGCCACCTTGCAGGTGGACGGCGATGGTCATTCCTCCACCGTGACCCGTGGGCGCCTGGCCGGCTTCGGCGGTGCGCCGAACATGGGCCACGACCCGCGCGGCCGACGCCATAGCACGCCGGCCTGGCTGGACATGGCGACGCCTGGCGGCGAAGGCCCGGTGACCCTGCTCGAGCGCGGCAAGAAGCTGGTGGTGCAGATGGTCGAAACCTTCCAGGAAGGCGGCAAACCCACTTTCGTCGAGCAGCTCGATGCCGTCGACGTGGCGAAGAAGGCCGGCATGCCGCTGGCGCCGATCATGATCTACGGCGATGACGTCACTCACCTGCTCACGGAAGAGGGCATCGCCTACCTGTACAAGGCGCGCACCCTGGAAGAGCGCCAGGCGATGATCGCCGCGGTGGCCGGGGTGACTGCCATCGGCCTGCGCCACGACCCGAAAGAGACCGCACGCATGCGCCGCGAAGGGCTGATCGCTCTGCCCGAAGACCTCGGCATTCGCCGCACCGATGCCAGCCGCGAACTGCTCGCGGCCAAGAGCATCGCCGAGCTGGTCGAGTGGTCGGGCGGCCTGTACAACCCGCCCGCCAAGTTCAGGAGCTGGTGATGAATGCACTCACTGCAATTCAGCCACAGCTCTCTTTAGGCGACTGGCTGGCGGATCTGGCCGTCGACGCGCTGATTGACGAGGCCGACCTGTCGCCCAAGCCGGGGCTGGTCGACCGCCGTGGCAGCGGTGCGCACACCGACCTGCACCTGGGCCTGATGCACGCTTCGGCGCTGGCCCTGTGGCCGAGCTTCAAGGCCATGGCCGAGGCTGCCCAACAACGTGGCGAGATCGATCTGCACCTGCGTGAAGCGGTGGGCCGTATCGGCCGCGAGGGCGAGGGAGAGATGCTGCGCGTCACCGGCGGCGTCAACACCCATCGCGGTGCGATCTGGGCGTTGGGGCTGCTCAGCAGCGCGGCCGCACTGGACGTCAGCGAACTGGCTCCCGCCCAGGTCGCCCTGCGCGCCGCCCGCCTGGCCTTGCTCAATGACCGGGCTGCGCCCGTCACTGGCGACAGCCATGGCGCCCAGGTCTGCCGCCTGTACGGCGTGCATGGAGCCCGCGAGGAAGCGCAGCTGGGCTTTCCATCGGTGATCCAGCAGGCGCTGCCGCAACTGGCGCGCAGCCGCGCCGCTGGGGCCGGGGAGCAGAACGCCCGCCTGGATGCGCTGCTGGCGATCATGACCCAACTGGCCGACACCTGCGTGCTGTACCGTGCCGGCGTGGCCGGGCTGACCCGCATGCAGAGCGGCGCCCGCGCGGTGCTCGCCGCCGGCGGTTGCGCCAGCCTCGACGGGCGTCGCTGCCTGCGCGAGCTGGAGCGCGACATGCTGCACCTGCGTGCCTCGCCTGGCGGCGCTGCCGATCTGCTCGCCGCCACCCTGTTCCTCGACCGCCTGCAGCATGGCCTGCCGGCGCAGCTTGGGAGTCTGTGAAATGGAAACCCTGTCTTTTCAATTCCCCGCCGGGCAGCCGGCCAAGGGCCGCGCGCTGGTGGGCTGCGTCGGTTCCGGCGATCTGGAAGTGATGCTCGAACCCGGCCAGGCCGGCACCCTGGCCATCGAAGTGATCACCTCGGTCAACGGCAGCGCGCCGCGTTGGCAACTGCTGTTCGAACGCATGTTCCGCGAGCAGCAACTGCCGGCGCTGAACATCGCCATCCATGATTTCGGCGCCACGCCCGGCGTGGTGCGCCTGCGCCTGGAACAGGGCCTGGAGGAACTGAGCCATGGCTGAGCAGAACATCCAGCGTCTGCTGGCGCAGCGCAGCTTCACCGAACTTGGTGCCCGCGAGCGGGCCCGCGCATTGCTCGATGCCGGCAGCTTCCGCGAGCTGCTCGATCCCTTCGCCCGGCTGATGTCGCCCTGGCTGCCCAAGCAGGGCATCGTGCCCCAGGCCGACGACGGCGTGGTGGTGGCCAAGGGGCTGATCGACGGCGCGCCTGCGGTAGTCATCGCCATCGAAGGCGCCTTCCAGGGCGGCAGCCTTGGCGAAGTGGGCGGGGCAAAGATCGCCGGCGCCCTGGAGCTGGCCGCCGAGGATAACAAGGGCGGCACACCGACCCGCGCCGTGCTGCTGCTGGAAACCGGCGGCGTGCGCCTGCAGGAAGCCAACCTGGGCCTGGCGGCCATCGCCGAGATCCAGGCCGCCATCGTCGAATTGCGCCAGTATCAGCCGGTGATCGGGCTGGTGGCCGGGCCGGTTGGCTGCTTCGGCGGCATGTCCATCGCCGCCGGGCTGTGCAGCTACCTGCTGGTCACCCGCGAGGCGCGCCTGGGCCTCAACGGCCCGCAGGTGATCGAACAGGAAGCCGGGCTGGATGAATACGACTCGCGCGACCGTCCCTTTATCTGGAGCCTGACCGGCGGCGAGCAGCGCCATGCCAGCGGCCTGGTCGACGGCTACGTGGCCGATGACGTCGAGGCCATTCGCAGCGAACTGCACGGCCTGTTCGCCAAGGGCAAACCTGAGCTTGAGCGCAGCCGGCGCCATGCCTGGTTCCTCGAGCGCCTGCGCGCCGTCGATACCTCGGTCCAGGCCGATGCCGCTGCCGTGCGCAGCGCCTACCAAGGAGCATGAACATGACAACAGCACAGGAACAACGCGGCCTGCACTGGTTCCAGGCCCTGGCCGGCGATGCTCAGTCGATCCCCGGACTGCCTGCCTCGCTGCGGGTGGCCGATGGCGAGCTGGCGGGGCAGGCGGTGCGCTATCTGGCGGTGATCGCCGATGCCAACAATTCCTTCCCCCGCGCCCGCAATGGCGAGGTCGGCCTGCTCGAAGGCTGGGGCCTGGCCCAAGCCGTGGACGAGGCCATCGAAGCGGATCGCGATCAGTCGCACAAGCGCGCGCTGATCGCCATCGTCGATGTGCCGAGCCAGGCCTATGGCCGCCGCGAGGAAGCCTATGGCATCCATCAGGCGCTGGCCGGCGCGGTGGACGCCTATGCCCGTGCTCGTCTGGCCGGCCATGCGGTGATCGGCTTGCTGGTGGGCAAGGCCATGTCCGGCGCCTTTCTCGCCCACGGCTACCAGGCCAACCGCCTGATCGCCCTGCGCGACGCCGGGGTGATGGTGCACGCCATGGGCAAGGCCGCCGCCGCGCGCATCACCCTGCGCAGCGTCGACGAGCTGGAAGCGCTGGCCGCCAGCGTGCCGCCCATGGCCTACGACCTGGACAGCTATGCCTCGCTGGGCCTGCTGGCGGAGGTGCTCGACATCGAGCAGGTGACGCAGCCGACGGCCGCCGACCTGGCCCGCGTGCAGGACGCCCTGAGCCGGGCATTGGCCGATATCGCCGAGGCCCCGCGCGATCTGCGCAACCGCCTGGGCGCCGCGAATCGCGCGGCTTCCTCGAAGGTGCGCGAGGCCCTGCGCGCGCAGTGGTGAACATGAACGCCGCCGTAGGGTGCGCCGTGCGCACCACAGCGGTATCTGCTTATAGCCCGGTGCGCACGGCGCACCCTACGGCCGAGGATCATTTGATGTATCACAACCCCCGTCCACATGATCTGCTCTGGGGCCTGCGCCCCGAGCGCCTGCCACAGGAGGCGCCGGGCTGGGCTAGTGCCGCCCTGAGCGGGCATGTGCCGGTGGTGGTGCGCCGTGCCCCGGCCGAGTCCGGTTGGGTGGCGGTCGGTATCCGCGGTATGGCGCGCGAACAGCGGCATGCCACCTGGATGCGCGTGAGCGAGATCAGCCGTCTGGTCAGCCCGCAGGCGGTGGCCCGGGCCGGGCACTGGCGCAGCCACGCTCAGCCGCAGTGGCCGGCATTGCGGGCGCTGAACCAGGTGGCGCCGCGGCTCGACGATCTGGGCCTGGCCTGGGGCGTGACCGGAAGCCTGGGCTTCGAGCTGGCCAGCGGCATCAGCGCCGCGCACCCGGACAGCGATCTCGACCTGTCGCTACGTGCGCCCCATCAGCTTTCGCGCGCCGAGGCGCAGACATTGTGCGCACTGCTGGATCAAGCGCCGGGTCGTATCGACCTGCAACTGGAAACCCCGCACGGCGCTGTGGCGTTGCGCGAATGGGCCGGCGAGGCGCCGCGCGTGCTGTTGAAAACGCAAAACGGCCCGCTGCTGGTCGGCGACCCCTGGCATCTGCAGCAGGTGGCGGCGTGAGTTCGCTCTGGGCCTTCCCCGGCCAGGGCGCGCAGCAGCCCGGCATGCTGCATGCCTTGCCCGAGGCACCGGTGGTGCAGGCCTGTACCGAGCAGGCCGGCGAAGTGCTGGGTGAGGACGTGCGTCTGCTCGATTCGGCCGAAGCGCTGCAAGATACCCGCGCCGTGCAGCTGTGCCTGCTGATTGCCGGCGTCGCCGCCGCGCGTTTGCTCTGCGAGCGCGGCCATCGCCCGGATTATGTTGCCGGTCTGTCCATCGGCGCCTATGCCGCCGCCGTGGTGGCCGGCGCGCTGGAGTTTGCCGATGCCGTGCGCCTGGTCGCCCTGCGTGGCGAGCTGATGCAGCGTGCCTATCCCGATGGCTACGGCATGACCGCCATCCTCGGTCTCGACCAGGCCCGCATCGAGCGCCTGCTGGCCGAAGCCGAAGGCCCGGTGTACCTGGCCAATATCAACGCCGAAACCCAGCTGGTGATCGCCGGCAGCGATGCCGCCATGGCCAAGGTCGCCGAGCGTGCCCGCGCGCTGGGAGCGGGCGCCGCGAAACGGCTGGCCATGAGCGTGCCGTCGCACTGCGAGCTGCTCGATGAGCCCGCTCGCGAGCTGGCTGCCGCCTTTGCCCACATCGACTTGCGCGCGCCACAGGTGCGCTACCTGAGCGGCAGCTCGGCGCGTCTGATCCGTGACCCCGAGGCCCTGCGCGACGACCTGGCTTACAACATGAGCCGCGTCGTCGACTGGCAGGCCACGCTTGTCACCGCCTATGAACGCGGCGTGCGCCTGCATCTGGAACTGCCACCCGGCGGCGTACTGACCGGGCTTGCCCGGCGCGTCTTCGAACCCGGCCAGGTGATCGCCTTCGAGAGCGCGCGGCTGCATACACTCGACGCCATGTTGCGTCAGGAGGTAAGCCTCGACCGCTGAGCGTGGCCTTTACCGAAGCACAAGAACAACAACTTCAAACGAGGACAACGACAATGATCATCTACGGTGTCGCCTTTCTGGCGTTCTGCACCCTGGCAGGCATCTTCATCGGAGAGCTGCTGGGCAAACTCATCGGCGTACCCGCCAACGTCGGCGGTGTCGGCATCGCCATGCTGCTGCTGATCTTCCTCGGCAGCTACCTGAGCAAACGCGGCCTGTTCACCGGCAAGTCGGAACAGGGCGTGGAGTTCTGGAGCGCCATCTACATCCCCATCGTGGTCGCCATGGCCGCCCAGCAGAACGTTTACGGCGCCCTCAGCGGCGGCCCGATGGCAATTCTCGCCGGCACCGCCGCCGTTGCCCTGGCTTTCGTGCTGGTGCCGGTACTGAGCCGCGTCGGACAAAAGAAGTCCGCTAGCGAAACGGCCCCCTCCCTGACCAAAGCACCGCGGTGACCGCCATGTACGAATCTTTGATGAAAGTCATCTCCGGCTACGGGATGCTCAGCGGTTTCGCCATCATCGGCATCACCATGTGGGTGTCGTACTGGATGTCCGACAAATTCACCAAGGGCCGCCTGCACGGCTCGGCCATCGCCATTCTGCTTGGGCTGCTGCTGTCCTATATCGGTGGCCTCTACAGCGGCGGGCAGAAGGGCCTGGTGGACATCCCGTTGTTCGCTGGCCTGGGCCTGCTGGGCGGCGCCATGCTGCGCGATTTCGCCATCGTCGCCACGGCTTTCGGTGTCAGTGTGGAGGAGCTCAAGCGTGCCGGTTTCGCCGGGGTACTGGCGCTGTTCGTCGGTGTGCTGTCGTCCTTCGTGGCCGGTGTCGCGGTGGCCATGGCCTTTGGCTACACCGACGTGGTCAGCCTGACCACCATCGGCGCCGGAGCGGTGACCTATATCGTCGGCCCGGTGACCGGCGCGGCGTTGGGCGCCAGCTCCGACGTGATGGCGCTGTCCATCGCCGCCGGCCTGATCAAGGCGATTCTGGTGATGGTGGCCACGCCCTTCGTCGCCCCCTATATCGGCCTGAACAACCCGCGCAGCGCGGTGATCTTCGGAGGTCTGATGGGCACCTCCAGCGGCGTGGCCGGCGGCCTGGCGGCTACCGATCCCAAGCTGGTGCCCTACGGCTGCCTGACCGCAGCCTTCTACACCGCCCTGGGCTGCCTGCTCGGCCCGTCGTTGCTCTACTTTCTGATGCGCGGCCTTCTGGGCTGACTCTTTGCCCGCCCTTGTGGCGGGCTTTTTATTCCGCAGTACCGGGGCGCCATGGCGTGTGCCGTCTGAATACCCCGGTGCGCGCGGCGCATCCCCCAGGGGCTCAATCCCAGCGCGGCGCAAACCCCGGGTTGGCCACCCGCTCGCCGCGCTCCAGGGTAGCGATGGCGGCCATGTCTTCGGTGCTGAGGCGCAACTCGGCAGCCGCCAGATTGGCAGCCAGGTTCTCGCGCTTGGTCGAGGAGGGGATCACCGCATAGCCCTGTTGCAGCGACCAGGCCAGGGCGACCTGCGCCGGGCTGACGCCATGGGCGGCGGCGATGCGCTGGATCTCCGGCTCGGCCAGCACCTTGCCGTAGGCCAGCGGCATGTAGGCGGTGAGGTGGATACCCTGCTGGCGGGTGAAGTCGACCAGCTTGCGATTCTGCAGCAGCGGGTGAATCTCGACCTGGTTGGTGGCGATCTCGTCGGCACCCACTGCCTCGATAGCCTGCTGCAGATGGGCGATGGTGAAGTTGGACACGCCGATGGCCGCGGTCAGTCCCTGGCGCTTGGCCTCCAGCAGCTCACCCAGGTACTGCGCCACGGGGATCTCGTCACCCGGCGACGGCCAGTGGATCAGGCACAGGTCGACCCGCTCCAGGCCCAGGCGTTGCAGGCTCTCCTGCAGGCTGGCGATCACCCGGCCAGGGCCGAGGTTCTCGGTCCAGATCTTGGTGGTGACGAACAGCTCGTCGCGCGCCACGCTGCTGGCGGCGATGGCCTGGCCGACCTCGGCCTCGTTGCCGTAGATCTGCGCCGTGTCGATATGCCGGTAGCCCAGCTCCAGGCCGGTGCGCACCGAGTCGATGGCGACCTGATCCTTGAGGCGAAAGGTGCCAAGGCCGAAGGCAGGGATGAATTTCATGGGCAATCTCCTTGATGACGAACAGGTGGCCGACCGCCAGAGCGGACCGGGACAGAAAGGTTCGGCCCGAGCACACGCAAAAAAGTTGCAGGTCCAGGGCCAGGCCGCCTGCTGACGTGGCTAGCAGGGTTGATGGGGAGCAGTATCCGCGCCAGACTCCTGCGGAAAAAAGCCGAGAACATGGCAAAGACTTTTGACTGAAGATCAACGATGAAGATCAGCCTGGAAGAAATGCTCGCGTTCGTTCGCGTGGTCGACAGCGGCTCCATCAGCGCGGCGGCCGAGCAACTGGAGCAGACCGCCTCTGGCGTCAGCCGCGCCCTCGGTCGTCTCGAGGAGAAGCTCGCGGTGACGCTGCTGCGCCGCACCACCCGACGTCTGGAACTGACCGAGGAGGGCGAGGTGTTTCTCGTCCAGGCGCGGCGCATTCTCGACAGCGTCGAGGAGGCCGAGGAACAGATGGCCGTGCGCCGCCAGGCGCCGGCCGGACGCCTGCGCATCAATACCGCCTCGCCCTTCATGCTGCATGTGATAGTCCCGCTGATCGGCGATTTTCGCGCTCTTTATCCGCAGATCGAGCTGGAGCTGAACAGCGATGACCGCATCATCGATCTGCTGGAACGGCGTACCGACCTGGCCATCCGGATCGGCCATCTGCCCGACTCCAGCCTGCATGCACGCCCGCTATGCCATAGCCGCCGTCGCGTGCTGGCCAGCCCGGAGTACCTGGCCAGGCATGGCCAGCCGATGCGCACCGAGGAGCTGGCCGGGCACAGCCTGATCGGCTTCACCGAACCGGACAGCCTCAATGAATGGCCGCTGCGCCATGCCCTCGGCGAGCGCTGGCGCATTACACCCAGCCTGCACGTTTCCAGTGGCGACACCGTGCGTGAGCTGGCTCTGGCGGGTCAGGGCCTGGTCTGTCTGTCGGACTTCATGACCGACGCCGACCGCGCCAGCGGCCGTCTGGTGGAGGTGCTGGCCGAGCAGCGCGTGGAGGTGCGCCAGCCCATCAACGCGGTGTACTACCGCAATACGGCGCTGGCCTCGCGCATCACCTGTTTTCTCGATTTTCTCAGCGAACGACTAGGCTCGCCCGGGCTGACGCCCCACGACTGACGACAACCGACGGTAGCCCGGACTGCATCCGGTCACACGACAGCACAACGAAAAAGGGCGACTCATCGAGTCGCCCTTTTTGTATCAGCGCCAGGTCACTGCGCGGCCTGCATGCTCCATTCGGTCAGCTTCTGCTGCTTGTAGCTGAGCGCGGCGGCCGGCACCGGCGTCACCTTGCCGGTCTCCATCCAGCGCTTGAGGCGGTTGGCGTCGGCCATATGGGTGTACTTGCCGAACGCACCGAGCACGACGAAGGCCACCGAACGCTGGTTCATCGAGGTGAGCATCACCAGGCAGCGCCCCGCGGCGTTGGTAAAGCCGGTCTTGCTCATGCCGATGTCCCAGTCGGGCTTGCGCACCAGTGCGTTGGTGTTGCGAAAGCCCAGGGTATAGGTCGGCTTGCGGAAGGTGACGGTCGCCTCGGAGTCGGTGCTGAACTGGCCGATCAGCGGGTACTGCTGGGTGGCCTTGATCATCAGCGCCAGGTCGCGGGCGGTGGCGACGTTGCGCTCGGACATGCCGGTGGGCTCGACGAAATGGCTGTTGTGCATGCCCAGCGCCTTGGCCTTGGCGTTCATCGCCGCGACGAACGCCGCGTGGCCACCGGGATAGTGGTGGGCCAGGCTGGCGGCGGCGCGGTTCTCCGAGGACATCAGGGCCAGATGCAGCATGTCGCGCCGGCTGATCTCGCTGCCGATGCGTACGCGCGAGTAGACGCCCTGCATCTCCTTGGTGTCGCGGATGGTGATGGGCAGCACCTCATCCAGCGGCAGCTTGGCATCGAGCACCACCATGGCGGTCATCAGCTTGGTCACCGAAGCCACCGGCAGACGCAGGTCGGGGTTGCTGGAATAGAGTTCCTTTCCGGTCTTCAGGTCGATCAGCAATGCGCTGCCCGCGGCAAGTTCCTGTTGCGGCTGGGCCGGCGCGGCCTGAAGGTTCGAGACAACAAGGCCGGCGCTCAGCAGCAGGCCCAAAATCGAATATCGGAGTTTCACGGTTCACTTCACCAGTTGGCTGGAGGACTGCAGGGTGGAACTCTCAGCAGTATAGGGAAGTTACAGGCGCGGCGCCCTAGGATGCGGCCTGCGCATGGCATGCGCCGACCTGCGGCTAGATCGCGACACCCGCCCAGCCACCTCGCGGCGGCTGCCGCTGCAGGCTGGCCAGCTCGTCCTGCAGCCAGTCGACGAAGCAGCGCACCAGCCGCGCACGCCGCTTGCGCTCGGGCATCACCACGTAATAGCCATAGGCCGAGCGGATCGAGGTATCCAGCATGCGCACCAGCAGCCCCTGGGCCAACAGCTCGTCCACCAGGTAGCGCCAGCCGATGGCCACGCCCTGGCCGGCGATGGCGGCCTGGATCAGCAAGGTGTAGTTGTCGAAGCGCAGGGCGCCGGCAGAAGGGGGCTCGACAATGCCCAGGGCGCGGAATACGCCATCCCAGGCAAACCAGTTGGCGCGCGCCTCCGGGCGCAGATGCAGCAGTGGCAGGCGCGCCAACAATGCCGCCGAGTCCACCGGCTCGCGGCCGTGCAGCAGGTGCGGACTGCACACCGGAAACACTTCCTCGCCGAACAGCAGCAGGCTCTCGCCGTGCTTGCAGCGGCCGTCGCCGAAACTGATGGCCACGTCGATCTCGCCCGGCAGGTTGCCGCCCAAGTCGCGCTCGGTGGTCACCAGGCTCACGTCCACCTCCGGGTGCAGCTGATGGAAGCGCTGCAGACGCGGCATCAGCCAGTAGGCGGCGAAGGCGAAATCGGTGGCCACCTGCAGCACCTCATGCTGCTGCCGCGCGACCACCGCCTGCAGGCCGCTGTCCAGGCTGTGCAGGCCCTCCTGCACGTAACGCAGCAACAGTTCGCCCGCTTCCGTCAGCACCAATCCGCGATGCACGCGGTCGAACAGGCGTACCGCCAGCTGCTGTTCCAGGCGCTTGATCTGCTGGCTGATGGCCGGCTGGCTGCTGCCCTGCTCGTTGGCCGCCGCGGTGAAGCTCAGCAGGCGGGCGGCCGATTCGAACACCCGCAGGCTGTCCAGGGAAATCTCATCGAGCACTTTACGCATAAGCCATGCTTATCCAAACCATGTTTAGTCCGCGGGTTTACCGCGTCTTACGCTGAAACCATCATGAGGCAAGGCAATCTCGCATAAACATAAGATATGGGACACCGGCACAGCATGAAACGCCCGAACATCCTCTTCATCATGGCCGACCAGATGGCCGCACCGATCCTGCCGCTGCACGATGCCGCCTCGCCGGTGCAGATGCCCAACCTGATGAAACTGGCCGAACGGGCCGTGGTGTTCGACTCGGCCTACTGCAACAGCCCGCTGTGCGCGCCGTCGCGCTTCACCCTGGTCAGCGGCCGGCTGCCGTCGCAGATCGGCGCCTATGACAACGCCGCCGACTTTCCCGCCGACGTGCCCACCTACGCCCACTACCTGCGCCGCCTCGGCTACCGCACGGCGCTGTCGGGCAAGATGCACTTCTGCGGCCCGGACCAGCTGCACGGCTACGAGGAACGCCTGACCAGCGACATTTACCCGGCCGACTACGGCTGGGCGGTGAACTGGGACGAACCGGACGTGCGTGCCAGCTGGTACCACAACATGTCCTCGGTGCTGCAGGCCGGCCCCTGCGTACGCAGCAATCAGCTGGATTTCGACGAGGAGGTGGTGTTCAAGGCCCGCCAGTGCCTCTACGACCACGTGCGCCTGACGCCGGAGCAGCCGTTCTGCCTGACCGTGTCGATGACCCACCCCCATGACCCCTATACCATCCCGGCCGAGTACTGGGAGCGCTACGAAGGCGTGGACATTCCCATGCCGCGCCAGCACATCGAGCAGGCCGAGCAGGACCCACATTCGCAGCGCCTGCTCAAGGTCATCGACCTGTGGGACAAGCCGCTGCCAGAGGACAAGATCCGCGACGCCCGCCGCGCCTACTTCGGCGCCTGCAGCTATATCGACGACAACATCGGCAAGCTGCTGAAGACCCTGGAGGAATGCGGCCTGGCAGACGACACCCTGATCGTCTTCTCCGGCGACCACGGCGACATGCTTGGCGAGCGCGGCCTCTGGTACAAGATGCACTGGTTCGAGATGGCCGCCCGTGTGCCGCTGCTGGTGCATGCGCCGCAGCGCTTCGCCGCGCACCGGGTCAGCCAGTCGGTTTCCACCCTCGACCTGCTGCCCACACTGGTGGAACTGGCCGGCGGCCGGGTCGAGGAGGGCCTGGCGCTGGAGGGCCGCTCGCTGCTGGCGCACCTTGAAGGTCGCCAGGGCCACGATGAAGTCATCGGCGAATACATGGCCGAAGGCACCACCAGCCCGCTGATGATGATCCGCCGCGGGCCGTGGAAATTCGTCTACTCGGAGCAGGATCCGCTGCTGCTGTTCCATCTCCAGCAGGACCCGCAGGAGCGCGAGAATCTGGCCGGCTCGGCGGACCACCAGGGCGTGCTGGCCGAGTTCCTCGCCCAGGCAAGGGCGCGCTGGGACATCCCGGCGATCCACGCCGCCACCCTGGCCAGCCAGCGCCGTCGGCGCCTGGTGGCAGAGGCTCTGAGCCAGGGCAAGTTGACCAGCTGGGACCATCAGCCCTGGGTCGACGCCAGCCAGCAGTACATGCGCAACCATATCGATCTCGACGACCTGGAACGTCGCGCCCGCTATCCACAGGTTTGAAACGCACTGCCTCCCACTACTATCAGAACAAAGGAGATACGCCATGAACCGAATCAACGCACTGTTGCTGGCCGGGGCGCTGTCCGCCAGCGCCAACGTCTGGGCTGAGGACGCGGCCTGCGCCACGGTCAAGCTGGGCGATCCGGGCTGGAGCGACATCGCTGTGACCAACGGCATCGCCAGCTTCCTGCTCGAAGGCCTCGGCTACCAGACGCAGAGCCAGACCCTGGCGGTGCCGATCATCTACGCCGGGCTGCAGAAGGGTCAGCTCGACGTGTTCCTCGGCAATTGGATGCCGGCGCAGCAGAGCAACTACGACAAGTTCGTCGCCAGCGGCGAGGTGGACCAACTGGCGCAGAACCTCGACGGCACCGAGTACACCCTGGCGGTGCCGACCTATGCCTACGAGGCCGGGGTGAAGACCTTCGCCGACCTCGACAAGCACGCCGACAAGTTCGGCAAAAAGCTCTACGGCATCGCCTCCGGCTCGCCGGCCAACGAATCGATCAAGCAGATGATCGCCGCCGACGAGTTCGGCCTGGGCGACTGGCAACTGGTGGAGTCCAGCGAGCAGGCGATGCTGGTGCAGGTCGGCCGCGCGGTCAAACGCGAGCAGTTCGTGGTGTTCCTCGGCTGGACCCCGCACCCGATGAACGTGCAGTACGACATGAAATACCTGCGCGGCGGCGAGAAGTATTTCGGCGACAGCGGCCAGGTCAACACCCTGGCGCGCAAGGGCTATGCCCAGCAGTGCCCCAATGCCGGCAAGCTGCTCGCCAACCTCAAATTCACCCAGGAGATGGAGAACAGCATCATGGATCGGGTGCTCAGCAAGCAGGCCAGCAACGCCCAGGCGATCAAGGACTGGCTGCAGGCCAACCCGCAGGTGCTCGATGCCTGGCTGGACGGGGTCACCACCCGCGACGGCGGCGACGGCCTGGCCGCGGTCAAGGCGCGGCTTTGAAATAGCCGGGGCAATTGCGTAGGGTGGGACGCAGCGCGTAGCCCGGATGCGATTCGGCGCTACGCTAGGCTCCCGCTAACTGCCCGAATCGAATCCAACCTGCCTGGCCCCAACGATGCCGCTACCCGACCTGCAGACCCTGTTGCCCTTCCTGCGCTGGCTGCCCGGCACCAGTCGCAAGACCCTCGGCAACGATCTGCTGGTCGGCCTCACTGGCGCGGTGCTGGCCCTGCCGCAGTCGCTGGCCTACGCGCTGATCGCCGGCCTGCCGGCCGAGTACGGCCTGTACGCGGCCATAGTGCCGGTGATCGTCGCCTGCCTGTGGGGCTCATCCTGGCACCTGATCTGCGGGCCGACGGCGGCCATCTCCATCGTCCTGTTCACCAGCGTCAGCCCGCTGGCCAAGGCCGGCAGCGAGCAGTTCATCGCCCTGGTGCTGCTGCTGACCTTCCTCGCCGGGCTGTTCCAGTGGCTGCTCGGCCTGCTGCGCTTCGGCGCCCTGGTCAACTTCGTCTCGCAATCGGTGGTGCTCGGCTTCACCCTGGGCGCGGCGCTGGTCATCGCCATCGGCCAGATTCCCAATCTGCTGCGGGTGGAGATCGTCAGCCAGGCCACCGCCCTGGCCAGCCTGCTGCAGATCGGTCAGCACCTGAACGACGTGCACTGGCCAAGCCTGGCCCTGGCCGCCTTCACCCTGCTGCTCTGCCTGGCGGTACGGCGCCTGTGGCCGAAGGCGCCGGCGTTGCTGGTCGGCCTGGTCGCCGGCAGCGCGCTGGTGTGGCTGCTGCCGGAACGCCTGGTCGGCGGCATCGCCCTGGTCAGCGCCTTCGAAGGCGGCCTGCCGCCCTTCACGCCGCTGCAGTTCGACCTCAACAGCCTGCTGCAGCTGCTTCCGGCGGCGGTGGCCTGCGGCATGCTCGGGCTGGTCACCAGCCTGTCCATCGCCCGCGCTCTGGCGGTCAAATCGCACCAGTTCCTCGATGCCAATCAGGAAGTGCGCGCCCAGGGGCTGTCGAACATGCTCGGGCCCTGGTTCGCCGGTTCGCTGTCGGCCGGCTCCTTCACCCGCTCGGCGCTCAACCTGCAGGCCGGCGCGCGTACGCCGCTGGCCGGGGTGTTCTCGGCGTTGCTGGTGGCGCTGTTCGCCCTGTTCGGCGCCGCGCTGCTGGCGCATATTCCGCTGCCGGTGATGGCCGCCGGCATCCTGCTGATCTGCTGGGGCCTGGTCGATCTGGCGGCGATCCGCGCCCTGCGCCGCGTCAGCCGCGCCGAGTTCGCGGTGATGCTGCTGACGCTGCTGGCCACCCTTCTGCTGGAGTTGCAGACGGCGATCTACGCCGGGGTGCTGGCCTCGCTGTTCTTCTACCTCAAGCGCACCTCACAACCGCGCGTGCGCCTGTGGCAGGACGGCGACGACGAGGTGCTGCGCATCGAGGGCTCGATCTTCTTCGGCGCCTGCCACTACATCCAGCAGCTGCTGCAGCGCAGCCGCGGCCAGCGCCTGGTGATCGACGCGCGGCATATCAACTTCATCGACTACGCCGGGGTGGAAATGCTGCACCAGGAGGCACGCCGCCTGCTGGCCGGACAGCGCAGCCTGGTGTTGCGCCAGGCCCGGCCGCAGGTGGTGGAGGAGATTCTCAAGCTCGAAGGCGCCGAGCGCTGCCCGGTGCAGTTCGAGGATTGAGCGAGAGGGGCGCGGTGCGCTCGGTGCTACACCAACCGCTGCCGCGTGGTGGCGATCAGGCGGTGCACCTGACGCTCCACCGCCGGCTCGATCGGCTGCTCCGGCCCACGCCCATGCGGGCAGGGCAGGTTCGGCGTGGTGCCGAACAGCCGGCAGATCAGCGGGCGCTGGTCATACACCTCGCAGCCGTTCGCTCCCAGATGTACGCAGTTGTACTCGGCCAGCGCCGCGTCGTGCTCGGCATCGCTTTTGACTGGCAGACGCGCCAGCTCCTCGGACGAAGCGGTGACCGGCCCACAGCAGTCGTGGCAGCCGGGCACGCAGTCGAAACGTGGGATCTGCCGGCGCAGGTGGTCGATCTTGCGGTCGGTGCAGCTCATGTTCGGACGCCTTGGGTAACGATGCCGACAGTCTACTGCGCGACGGTGATGCACGGGCAACGTAGCCCGGATGCAATCCGGAAGCTGTTGGGCGAGCGCGGAGCCTGACGCAGGTGTCTACCTCTCGCGACGCACCCTGCTGAGAGCGCTTTTTTCCCCTCCACCCCTTGGCGGCGAACGGATTCCGCGCTTATGCTGCGTTGAATTTTCCACACACAAAAATCAGGATTTCGCACATGAACGCCCGCGTTCACCAGCCCGTCCATGGACCGCAGCACGCCGCCTCCTATTACGCCGCCAGCGTCAATCGCCAGTTGGCCTACCCGCCGCTGGGCGGCGAGTTGCAGGTGGATGTGTGCGTGGTCGGTGGCGGCTTCAGCGGCCTGAACACCGCCATCGAGCTGGCGCAGAAGGGCCTGTCGGTGGCGCTGCTGGAGGCGCGCAAGATCGGCTGGGGCGCCAGCGGGCGTAACGGCGGACAGCTGATCCGCGGCGTCGGCCATGGCGTCGAGCAGTTCGAGTCGTTGGTCGGCAAGGACGGCGTGCGTCAGTTCAAGCTGATGGGCCTGGAAGCGGTGGAAATCGTGCGCAGCCGCGTGGCGCAGTTCCAGATCGACTGCGACCTGACCTGGGGCTATTGCGACCTGGCCAACAAGCCGTCTCATATGCAAGGTTTCGCCGAGGACAAGGCGGAGCTGGAAAGCCTCGGCTACCGCCACGAGCTTCGCCTGGTGCCGAAGGAGCGCATCCATGAGGTGGTCGGCTCGGACAACTATCACGGCGCCATGATCGACATGGGCTCGGGCCATCTGCACCCGCTCAACCTCGCCCTGGGCGAAGCGGCTGCCGCCCAGTCACTGGGGGTGCGGCTGTTCGAGGACTCGCCGGTGACCCGCATCGACTACGGCCCCGAGGTTCGCGTGCACACCGCCCACGGCCGGGTACGGGCCAGGCATCTGGTGCTGGCCTGCAACGCCTACATCAACGGCCTCAACCCGCACCTGAGCGGCAAGGTGCTGCCCGCCGGCAGCTACGTGATTGCCACCGAGCCGCTGTCCGAGGAGCAGGCCCGGCAGTTGATCCCGCAGAACATGGCGCTGTGCGACCAGCGCGTGACGGTGGACTACTACCGCCTCTCGGCCGACCGTCGTCTGCTGTTCGGCGGCGCCTGTCATTACTCCGGGCGCGACCCGGCGGACATCGCCGCCTACATGCAGCCGAAGATGCTCAAGGTCTTCCCGCAACTGCAGGGCGTGCGCATCGACTACCAGTGGGGCGGCATGATCGGCATCGGCGCCAACCGCCTGCCGCAGATCGGCCGCCTCGAGGATCAGCCCAACGTGTTCCACGCCCAGGCCTACTCGGGGCATGGCCTCAACGCCACGCACCTGGCCGGCAAGCTGCTCGCCGAAGCCATCGCCGGGCAGGAAAGCCGTGGCTTCGATCTGTTCGCTCAGGTGCCGCACATGACCTTCCCTGGCGGCCGCTACCTGCGCTCGCCGCTGCTGGCGCTCGGCATGCTCTGGCACCGACTCAAGGAAGTGCTGTAGCGGTTACGCGCTCATAGCTGCCAGAACGGCAGACGTGCCTCGCGCTCGGCCTGGGCGCGGGTCAGGCCGACATCGGCCAGAGCCTGATCGCTCAGACGCAGCAGCGCCCGACGGGTGCGCAGGCGCCGCCAGAAGCTCGGCCAGTCGCGACCGAAGCTGCGGGGCTGGCAGGGCCGCACAGTCCGGGCACTGCCGCCCGCCACACCGGCCATTTCATCGAAGGTACGCATGGCGCCGTCCTCCTGGTTCGCTCATGGGAGACCAGAATGCGCCTGCAAGAAAAACCATGACAGATTCAAATAACCTCTATTAAATCCGTACAGATACGACGTATCTGCATCTGAATTGTCGCTTTCGCTGCAATCTGTACTGGTTCACACCGAGGTGCCCCATGACGCTCTACCTGAACCTCGCCGAGGAACTGGCCGCCCGCATCGAGCAGGGGCTGTTCCGTCCCGGTGAACGTCTGCCTTCGGTGCGAACCCTGAGCCAGGAGCACGGGGTCAGTCTCAGCACCGTACAGCAGGCCTACCGCCAGCTGGAGGATCAGGGCCTGGCCACGCCACGGCCGAAGTCCGGCTATTTCGTCAACCAGCTGCGCCAGCAGCCGGAGCTGCCGCAGATCAGCCGCGCGCCGCAACGCCCGGTGGAGGTCTCGCAGTGGGAGCAGGTGCTGGAGCTGGTCAGCGAGCCGCCCAGCAGCGACGTGCTGCAGCTCAGCCGGGGCATTCCCGACATCGACGTGCCCACGCTCAAGCCGCTGCTGCGCAGCCTGTCGCGCCTGAGCCGACGGCAGAGCCTGCGTGAGCTGAGCTACGGCGCAGTCGAGGGGGAGATCAGCCTGCGCCAGGAAGTCGCCCGCCTGACGCTGGACTCCGGCTGCCAGCTGGCCGCCGAGGACATCGTCATCACCACCGGCTGTCATGAGGCGCTGTCGGCGGCGCTGCGCGCCATCTGCCAGCCCGGCGACATCGTCGCGGTGGACTCGCCGAGCTTCCACGGGGTGATGCAGGCGCTCAAGGGCTTCGGCATGAAGGCCCTGGAACTGCCCACCGACCCGCTTACCGGAATCAGCCTGGAAGCGCTGGAGATGGCCCTGGAGCAGTGGCCGATCAAGGCCATCCAGCTCACCCCCAGCTGCAACAACCCGCTCGGTTACGTGATGCCGGAAGCCAACAAGCGCGCCCTGCTGGCGCTGGCGCAGCGCTTCGACGTGGCGATCATCGAGGACGACATCTACGGCGACCTCGCCTATCACTACCCGCGCCCGCGCAGCATCAAGTCGTTCGACGAGGACGGCCGCGTGCTGCTGTGCAGCTCCTTCTCCAAGACCCTGGCGCCCGGCCTGCGCATCGGCTGGATCGCCCCCGGCCGCTACCTGCAGCAGGTGCTGCACATGAAGTACATGGGCACGGGGATGAGCGCCCAGCTGCCGCAGCTGGCGATCGCCGAATTCATTCGCGACGGCCTGTACCAGCCGCACCTGCGCCAGATGCGCAAGCAGTACGCCCGCGGCCGCGAACAGATGACCGGTTGGGTCAGCCGCTACTTTCCGCCGGGTACTCGGGTCAGCCAGCCGCAGGGCGGCTTCATGCTCTGGGTGGAGATGCCGCAGGGCTTCGACAGCCTGCGCCTCAATCGCCGCCTGGCCGCATCCAAGCTGCAGGTGGCGCCCGGCAGCATCTTTTCCGCAGCGGGCAAGTACCGCAACTGCATCCGCCTGAACTTCGCCTGCAGCCATCAGCCGAGCATGGAGGCGGCGATTCGTCAGGTCGGCGAAACCGTTACCCAGCTGCTGGCCGAAGACGCCTGATCAGGGCAGGCGCTCCACCAGTTCCACCCGCCGGTTGAGCGCACGCCCGGCCTCGTCGCGGTTGCTCGCCACCGGCGCCGCCATGCCCACGCCCACCGCGCTCAGCCGCTGACGGGCGATACCGTGTTGGCTGACCAGGGCTTCGACGATCGACTGCGCCCGGCGCTGCGACAGGTCGCGGTTGTAATCCAGCGCACCCTGGGCGTCGGTATGCCCCACCACCAGCACCTGCAACTGCGCGCTGGCCTGCAGCAGCTTGGCGATCTCGGCCAGCTGCGGCTGCGAGTCGGCGCGCATGTCCGCCTTGTCGGTATCGAAATACAGGCCATACAACGCCACCCGCCCCTGAGCGTCCAGGCCACGCTGCAACTCGCCCGCCTCGACCAGCACCATGCGCTGCTCCATCGCCTTGCGCTCGAGCACGTCCAGCTGGATCAGGCTGCGGCCCTTGTTCGGCCCGCCGCCGGACTGATTGAGCACCACGTAGAGAGCGGCATACAGATCCCCCTCGGGGCGTGGCAGGCGGGCATACAGATAGCGCTGATCCTGGTGGTACTCGCGAAAGTGCATGTCCAGGGTGATGGCGTGGTTGAAGTTGCGCCCGCCGCAGTCCTCGCGTTCGCAACTGTAGAGCGTCTCGAAACCGGCCTCGCTCAGCGCCTGCTGGTAGTTGCGAAACACCTCCAGCGGCGTGCGCTCGGCCGGCGCGCGATAGCTCAGGCGGGTCAGCTTGCCTTCCAGCGTCTCGGTGGCGTCGAGGTTCTTCTGCAGGCCGCCATAGACGGTCGCCGGCGCTCTGAAGAAGCGCCAGTCGGTATAGGCCTGGGTCTGGTAGGCGTAGATTTCCGCCCCTTCGTAACGGGGGATGGCCGGGTGATCGGCGCTACCGGCCACGTCCGCCGCGGCCCCGGCCGCCCACAGCATTCCCAGGCACAGCCCAGCGATGATGCGCATGCTCGTTCTCCTTTGCGCGCCCGGCCATCGTCGACCGCTGACGTTCAGAAAAACTAGCCGGCAACGCCAGAGCGCGCCAGGCGTGCTTCAGCGCTCGGCCTGCGCCAGATCGGAGCCGAGCGAGCCGCGAAACGCCAGCACGATGAAACCGGCCGCACCGAGCGCCATCATCAGCGGCAGGGCGTGGCCGCTGACCCACTGGCTGACCGCGCCGGTAGCCAGCGGCCCGATCAGGCAACCGATGCCCCAGAGCTGGGCGACATGGGCATTGGCGCGCACCAGCTCATCGTCGCGATAGCGCTCGCCAATCAGGATCAGCGACAGGGTGAACAGACCGCCGGCGCTGGCGCCGAAGGCCACCAGCACGGGCCAGATCACCGGCGTGTGCAGCAGCACCGGGATCGCCAGGCTCGACGACAGCAGCACCACGCCGCAGGCGCGGAACAGGGTCTGCCGCGACATGCGGTCGGCCAGCCAGCCAATCGGCAGCTGCAGCGCCGCATCGCCGACCACCACCACGCTGACCATCAGTAGCGCCACCTCCTGGGTAAAGCCCTGGCGCAGGCCGTAGATCGGCAGCAGGGTGAGCATCATCGCCTCGAAGGCGGCGAACAGCACCACCGCCCAGGCGATCGCCGGCAGCTTGCGGCAGAATGCCGGCAGGCCACGGCCCGAGGCGCTGTGCGCATCGACGCGGGGCGCACCGCTGCGCCCGAGCAGCACCAGCGAGCCGCCAATCAGCAGGCCGACGCCCGTCCAGAAGCCGCTGTCGGTGGCGGTGCCGATGGCCGTCAGCAGCAGCGGGCCACTGAGCTGACTGAGCGCATAACCGGTGCCATACAGGGCCACCAGACGCCCCCGCCACTTCTCCACGGCCAGCTGGTTGATCCAGCTCTCGCCGAGGATGAACACCACGGTCAGGGCCACGCCGAGGAACAAACGCAGGACCACCCACACCGCGTAGTTCTGCACCAGCGCCAGCAACGCCACCGACAGCGCACCCAGCAGCAGGCACAGCTGCATCAGCCTGGTGGTGCCGACGCGTGCGGCCAGGCGCCCGGCCAGCGAGGCGCCGAGCAGCACCCCGACCGCCGGCGTGGCCGCCATCACGCCGATGGCGAAGGAGTCGTAGCCCCAGCTCTCCAGGCGCAGCGACACCAGCGGCATGGTCACGCCCAGCGCCAGACCGATGCTGATCACCGCGGCGCAGACTGCGAAATAGGTTCCCCAACGCATTGCCAGACTCCTTTATGTCGTGGCCCTGAAACAAATGACCATGCCCCTGCTCGGCAAGGACACTGGGTGGCGTGCGCTGCCTGCGCCAGCACCAGGTGACAAACGCTGGTGCGCGCGGCGCACCCTACGCTCCCGGACCATCGCGCACTCGTCGATGACAGCTGGCCTACACGGCATTGATCCATCGCCAAACAAAACGGCCGGACTTCCCCAAGGAAACCCGGCCGCAGGTGTGACTCATGACGAGTCGGCCCCGAAGGGCGGACCTTCAGGCGGCCAACGGCCGCCCGTGACGCAGCGTTACAGCTTGATCCAGGTGGACTTCAGCTCGGTGTACTTGTCGAACGCGTGCAGCGACTTGTCGCGGCCGTTGCCGGACTGCTTGAAGCCGCCGAACGGCGCGGTCATGTCACCGCCGTCGTACTGGTTGATCCACACGCTGCCGGCACGCAGGGCCTTGCCCACCAGGTGAGCGCGCGACAGATTGCTGGTCCACACCGCCGCGGCCAGGCCGTAGATGGTGTCGTTGGCAATGGCGATGGCCTCGTCCTGATTGTCGAAACCGATCACCGACAGCACCGGGCCGAAGATTTCCTCCTTGGCGATGCGCATGGCGTTGTTCACGCCGTCGAAGATGGTCGGCTCGACGTAGGTGCCGCCGGTCTCTTCCATCACTCGCTTGCCGCCGGCCACCAGCTTGGCGCCGTCGTCGTGGCCGGCCTGGATGTAGCTCAGCACGTTGTTCATCTGCGTGGTGTCGACCAGCGCACCGACATTGGTCGCCGGGTCCAGCGGGTTGCCCGGTTTCCAGGCCTTGAGCGCCTCGACCACCATGGGCACGAAGGTGTCCTTGATGGAATTCTCCACCAGCAGGCGCGAGCCGGCGGTGCAGACCTCGCCCTGGTTGAAGGCGATGGCGCTGGCGGCCGCCTCGGCAGCGGCCTTGAGGTCCGGCGCGTCGGCGAAGACGATGTTCGGGCTCTTGCCGCCGGCTTCCAGCCAGACGCGCTTCATGTTCGATTCGCCGGCATAGACCATCAGCTGCTTGGCGATCTTGGTCGAACCGGTGAACACCAGGGTGTCGACGTCCATGTGCAGGGCCAGGGCCTTGCCGACGGTGTGACCGAAACCCGGCAGCACGTTGAACACGCCGGCCGGAATGCCGGCCTCGATGGCCAACTGGGCGATGCGGATACCGGTCAGCGGCGACTTCTCGGAGGGCTTGAGGATGATGGAGTTGCCGGTGGCCAGCGCCGGGCCGAGCTTCCAGCAGGTCATCAGCAGCGGGAAGTTCCACGGCACGATGGCGGCGACCACGCCAACCGGCTCGCGGGTGACCAGGCCCAGCTCGTCATGAGCAGTGGCGGCGACTTCGTCGTAGATCTTGTCGATGGCCTCGCCGCTCCAGCGAATGGCGTTGGCGGCGCTGCTCACGTCGATGCTCAGCGAATCGCTGATCGGCTTGCCCATGTCCAGGGTTTCCAGCAGGGCCAGCTCCTCGCCGTGCTGCTCGATCAGCTCGGCGAAGCGGATCATCACCTTCTTGCGCTTGACCGGGGACAGGCGCGACCACACGCCGGACTCGAAGGTGGCGCGCGCATCCTTGACCGCCAGTTCGGCGTCGGCCTGGTCGCAGCTGGCCACCAGGCCGAGCAGACGACCGTCGACCGGGCTGATGCATTCGAAGGTCGCACCGGACTCTGCCGCGCGATATTCGCCGTGGACGAAGGCGCGGGTTTCGATGGTCAGGGTCTTGGCACGCTGTTCCCAGTCGGCACGGGTCAGGCTAGTCATTGCGGCATCCTCTCGGGTGAACGTGGCGCCTCGTCGAGGTGCGCACTGTAAATAATTCTGCAAGGCCGCCGGAGCGGTCGAATCCTGTGCGCCACACTAAACCAGAGGGCTGTGGCTTTTCAATATTTTTGACAGAGCCTGGCAAAACCCCTTGTATCGTTCGTTTTTTTAAACATAGACTGCGAACAGATTTTTCCTGCTGCGGCCTTCGGACCGCACTGTCGTCGCCACCGAACACCACGGAACCCTCAGATGAACATCGAGCAGATCGTCGACTTCGCCCAGGCCGCCACGGCCGCCGACCACTATCGCCCCGCCCCGGAGAAAGTGCTCAAGGGCGACCCCGAGCAGAGCGTGCGCAACCACTACGGCAGCCCCTGTGGCCAGTTCAGCAGCGGCATCTGGGAAGGCGCGGTGGGCCAGTGGACGGTGAACTACACCGAGCATGAATACTGCGAGATTCTCCAGGGTGTTTCCGTATTGCGCGATGCCGATGGCAACGCCAAGACCGTACGTGCCGGCGACCGCTTCGTCATCCCTGCCGGCTTCTCCGGTACCTGGGAGGTGCTGGAAGCCTGCCGCAAGGTCTATGTGATCTTCGAGCCCAAGTAAACGCCCCGGTTCCTGTTGCTTGTCACCCTTTGGCCCGCCTCGCGCGGGCCTTTTTCTGCGTGCGCGCTGACCATTCACGCACCTGGAGCACGGGCGCCGGCCGAACGCGCCAGGCCGCCGGCAAGCGCCAGCAGGGTGAAGACGATCACCGCATGATCCAGGGTCAGCCAGCTCAGCAGCAGACCGAAGGCCGGCGCGCCGAGCATCTGGCCGATGGCGATGCTGAGAAAGCTGATGGTCAGCCCGGTGGCCGGGCGCTCGGGTAGCGCGCACACGCCCCAGACCAGATAGACGCCGGTGAGCATGATGTACGCCGCGCCGAACAGCACGCCGCCAACCAGTGTCAGGGCCGGCTGGGTCCCCATGCCGACCAGAAGGATGGCCAAGGCCATCGCAGCCAGCGACAGGCGGTGCACCCAATCGATACCCAGCCTGCCGATCAGGCTGCCGGCGCCAGCGCCGGCGATGCCGGCAACGCCGATGACCACCCAGAGCAGGCCGGCCCCGGCACTGCCCCAGTCCAGGCGCTGCGCCAGGATCTGGCTGCCGAACGACCACAGCGCCGTACTGGCCGCGCCCATCAACAAGGACGCGACGATCAGTTGCCTGAGCATGGCATTGAGCGCGGGCCGACCGGGCGAAGGCTGCGCTCGCGGCCCGGCCGTACTCGGCACGCAGAAACTGGCCAGCACCGCCAGGACCAGCGCCGAGGCGGCGAACACGCCATAGGCCAGCCGCCACTCGGCACCGATCAGCAGCGCCACCGGCCCGGAGAGGATCACCCCGGCGCTGGTTCCGGAATTGATCAGGGTATTGGCCGCATCCTGCCGCTGCGGCTGCACGATGGCCGCCACGGCGGCGGCCATGGGGGGCGACACCAGCCCGGTGCTGATTCCGGCCAGCAGCACCGCTGCGGCCAGCCAGAGCGCCGAGGGTGCCAGGGCGATGCCGAGCATGCCCAGCGCGGCGATCAGCCCGGCAGCCATGGCCACGGCTCGCGCGCCGACCCGCTCGGTCAGCTGCGCGGCGACGACGATGGCGATGCAGTAACCCAGGAACGAGCCGCCGGCGATCAGGCCCCCCACGGCCGCCGGCAGGTCGAGCTCGGCATCGATCTGTGGCAGAAACAGCCCGAAGGCGAAGCGGGCGAAGCCGTAGCACACGCCGATCAGGCCGAACCCGGTAATGCCTAGGCGCAGCGCGGGGCTCAAGGTCGCACCTGCCGCAGCAGCAAGGTCGCAGCCCTGCGCGCCACCGCCACCGCCTCTACGCCACGGTAGCTGGCAGCGGCCGTGGCTCCCTCGAAGAGGATGACGATCTGCTCGACCAGCTCATCCTCGACGCCGGTGCCGAGTTGGCGCGTCAGCACCTGGTGAACCGCGTCGCTGAAACGCGCCTTGTAGGCGGCGACGGCTTCGCTGATCTCGCGTATCTGACCGCCGGTTTCGCCCTGCACGCGCAGAAACAGGCAGCCGCGTGCCCCTTCCTCGCGCAGCCAGCTCGCCAGTGCATCGAACAGCGCCTCGACGCTGTCTACCTCGAGACGCTGCAGGAAACGCTGCCCACGCGTCATCAGCACGGCCGCGATAAGCTCATTCTTGCTGCCGGCATGCTTGTACAGCGTGCGGCTCGACATGCCGGCAGCCTGCGCCAGCCGATCCATGCCGGTGGCGTTGAAACCGTATCGGCCGAACAGCTCTTCGGCCGTTGATATCAGCTTTGAATCGATATTCATGGAGGCAAGGTAAAACCATCGTTTTACCTCGTCAACCATAATATCTATTCAGGCCAACGGAATGCCAAGGCAACTTCCATGTCGGCCAGTCCTCAGCTTTGCGCCCACACGCGCGGCTCGTTGACATGCGGATTGGAGGCGACCCTGGGCGAGTTCTGGTTCATGGCATTGCTCAGGCCATCCTTGGCGAAGTCCCTGGCCTGATCTTTGGCGTAGTCTTTCAAGCCATCCTTGGTGCCCTGAATCGCGGCATCCTTGAACTCTCGTTTCGCGGTTTCCTTGACCGTGTCCTTGGCCACCTCCTTCACGGTGTGCTGGGCGGCCTGCTTGGCCGCCTCCTTCGCTACGGTAGTCGCGGCGACCCGTCCTGCAGTCGCGGCCAGGGTGGCGGCGCCAGCGCCCGGAATCAGCATCATCACGCCGGAGGCGACATAGCTGAAGATTTCCAGAAACTTGAAGATACCGCCGCCCTTTTCCTTTTTCTGATCGGGTTGGGTTTCCTGCCCCATGTGCATATCGTTCTGCGCCGCAAGCGCCGCGCCGGTGGCGGGCTTGGCGAGCTGCGGTGGGCCCGCGACCTCGTTACTGCCTTTCTGCAGGAAGGCATTCAGGTCGCCCTTGCTGATGTTGCGGTCATTGGCCTTGTTGAAGAAATTGCCGCCGGCACCATGCTTGGCGTTGTCGAGCATGGAGAACAGCATCGAATTGGGCTGGCTCAGCAGGTTGGCGGCATCGCGAACCTCCTGGCTGTTTTGCGGGTCGTTGGCGATCTTGGCCAGTTTGTCCGGCTTGATGCCGCCGCCCTTGAAGAAGATGTCCTGGTTGTTCTTGAGCGTCTCCAGCGCCTTGCTCTCCTGGGGTGAGAGCTTGATGTTCTCGGTCGCCAGGTCGCACAGGCGATCGCGGGAGATCTTCGCCGAGGGATCATCCTTGCCGCTGAATTGCTGCCATTTGTCCGGGTTCTGGACAAAGAACTTCGCTGCGGCCGCGACCTGCGGCGGGCACTTGCCCATCGACTGGGAACCATCGGCGATCTTGCCGAGGGTCTCCAGATTGAGTTTCTTGGGCAGGCTTTCCGAGTACAGATACAGCTCGCGCATTGCATCGTTCTCGGTCATCTCCCGCGCGGCAGAACCGGGCGCAGCGTCGGAAGGCACGTAGTTGTGGGTGTAGGTTTCCGCCTTGGCGTCGGCGTACTGCCTGATCAACGGGTGCTGCTGCAGTTTCTGCACGTCCTTGGCGCTGATCTTGCCGTCCGTGCTTCCGGTCTTCGCCTGATCCAGAGCTTCGTAGTACGCGGGGTTCTTCAGCACCGCATCCAGCGCCTTTTTCGCATCCGTCGGTGTGTTGGGGTCGTCGCGCAGCTTTTCCAGGCCTTCGCGATCACGCGGCTTCTTTAGCAGGTTCTCGTTGCGCCCAAGGACCGAGACCACTTCCTCGAAGGGCATCTCATCGCTGCTCTCCTTTGCCGCCTCCGCCGCCATATTGCGCTGGGTGGCCGGTTGCGAGGCCGACTGGACTTCAGTGGCGCTCGGCGCAAACAGCCTCAGCACCGCCTCTCTCAATGCCGCCAGCCCCTGACCGCGCAGGGTATCGCCGGCGGCAGCGGAGTGACTCGGCGTGGTCTGACTCTGACCTTGCGGCGCCCAAGAAACGCCACCGCCACCACAGGCAGATTGCCGCGGGTTCGCCGGTGCCTGGGGCTTTGCACACTCACGGGATGGCTCACGGCCGTCGAGCGCGGGAGGAATCGAATTCGAGAAACCTGAAACACGCATCGTCGTAATCCTTCGCTGGGTAGCCTGTTGCCGCTGAGTGGCGATCAGCCGCCTGCGGTTCCACGACAGGTGAGATCGGTCGCACATCACCGCTGAAAGTGCTTACGCGACCCAAACGAAAGACGAGTGCCAGTAGACCTAGGCAGAGATGACGAGGAAAGGACAGCCAGCGCGGCTGCAGAACGAGACACGGCCAGCTACGCGTAGCTGGCCGTGCAGGAGAACAGTGCGGACACGCCAGGGCGGCGTGCCCGCTATCGGGCTCAGGCCAGTTCGTCGAAGCACTCGGCGACGATGGCGATGCCTTTTTCCAGCTGCGCGTCCGGGATGGTAACGGGCATCAGGAAGCGGATGACGTTGTAGTAGGTGCCGCACGACAGCAGGATCAGGCCCTTCTCGCGCGCACGGGCGACGATCTTGCCCACCAGCTCGGCCGCCGGCTTGCTGTGGTCGCCGCCTTCGAACAGCTCGATGGCGACCATCGAACCCAGGCCACGTACGTCACCAATCACCTTGTGCTTCTCGGCGATGGTCTTGAGGCCGGCCTTGAGCTTCTCGCCCACGGCCTGGCTGCGCTCCAGCAGTTTCTCCTCGTCGAACACCTTGAGCACGGCCAGGGCCGCGGCGCAGGCGATCGGGCTGCCGGCGTAGGTGCCGCCCAGGCCACCGGGGGCGATCTTGTCCATGATCTCGGCCTTGCCGCACACGCCGGAGATCGGGAAGCCGCCGCCGACGGACTTGGCGAAGGTGGTCAGGTCCGGTACCACGCCCAGTTGTTCGGTGGCGAAGAAGGTGCCGGTACGGCCCGCGCCGGTCTGCACTTCGTCAGCGATCAGGAGGATGCCGTGCTGGTCGCACAGGGCGCGCAGGCGCTGCATGAAGGCCGGGGAGTTGACGTAGAAACCGCCCTCGCCCTGCACCGGCTCGATGATGATCGCGGCGATGTCCTGCGGCTGCGCGTCGTTCTTGAAGATGCGCTCGATGCTGGCGATGGACTCGTCCTCGCTCACGCCATGCAGCGGGCACGGTGCCTGGGCGCGGTACACGCCAGCGGGCATCAGGCCCATGCCGGCGGAGTACGGTACCACCTTGCCGGTCAGCGACAGGGTCATCATGGTGCGGCCGTGGTAGGCGCCGGTGAAGGCGATCACGCCGGCGCGGCCGGTGGCGGCGCGGGCGATCTTCACGGCGTTCTCGACGGCCTCGGAGCCGGAGGTGACCAGCAGGGTCTTCTTGGCGAAGTTGCCCGGCACGCGCTTGGCGATTTCTTCGCACAGCTCGATGTAGGGCTCGTAGGCCAGCACCTGGAAGCAGGTGTGCGACAGCTTGGTCAGCTGCTCCTGAACAGCGGCGACCACCTTCGGATGCAGGTGGCCGGTGTTCAGCACGGCGATACCGCCGGCGAAGTCGATGTACTCGCGGCCTTCGACGTCCCACACGGTGGCGTTCTCGGCGCGCTCGGCGACGATCGGGTGGATCTGGCCGACACCGCGCGGTACGGCGGCGGCACGGCGTTGCAGCAGGGATTCGTTGGTCTTGCTCATGGTGTCCTCATGGCCGTCCCCGGCGGGTGATCGATTCAGCATGCGATGATCGACTGAACCGGGCCGCAAGGGACTCAATAGGGTTACGACTTACAACCGGGGCGCCGCACGCTCTTTCGCACCTTGCCCCGTCTTGGCATCAGATGCCGCCCAGGCACATGTACTTGATCTCGAGATAGTCTTCGATCCCGTACTTGGAGCCTTCGCGGCCCAGGCCGGAAGCCTTCACGCCGCCGAACGGCGCGACTTCGTTGGAGATCAGGCCGGTGTTGATGCCCACCATGCCGTACTCCAGCGCCTCGGCCACGCGGAACACGCGGCCCAGGTCGCGGGCATAGAAGTAGGAGGCCAGGCCGAACTCGGTATCGTTGGCCATGGCGATCACCTCGGCCTCGTCCTTGAAGCGGAACAGCGGCGCCAGCGGGCCGAAGGTTTCTTCCTTGGCCACGGCAGCGGTTTTCGGCACGTCCACCAGAATGGTCGGTTCGAAGAAGGTGCCACCCAGGGCATGCGGCTTGCCGCCCAGGGCCAGCTTGGCGCCCTTGTTCACCGCATCGGCGATGTGCTCCTGCACCTTGGCCACGGCCTTCTCGTCGATCAGCGGGCCGGTGGTGGTGCCATCTTCCAGACCGTTGCCGATCTTCAGCTTGGATACAGCGGCGATCAGCTTCTCGGCGAAGGCGTCGTAGACGCCGTCCTGCACGTAGATACGGTTGGCGCAGACGCAGGTCTGGCCGTTGTTGCGGTACTTGGAGATCAGCGCGCCTTCGACGGCGGCATCCAGATCGGCGTCATCGAAGACGATGAACGGCGCGTTGCCGCCCAGCTCCAGCGACACCTTCTTGATGTCCTGGGCGCATTCGGCCATCAGCTGGCGACCGATCTCGGTCGAGCCGGTGAAGGACAGCTTGCGCACGATGGGGTTGCTGGTCAGCTCGCCACCCACTTCGCCGGCGCTGCCGGTGACCACGCTCAGCACACCTTTCGGGATGCCGGCGCGCTCGGCCAGCTCGACCAGGGCCAGGGCGGAGAACGGCGTCTGCGAAGCCGGCTTGATCACCATGGTGCAACCGGCGGCCAGTGCCGGGCCGGCCTTGCGGGTGATCATCGCGGCGGGGAAGTTCCACGGGGTGATGGCGGCGGTGACGCCGATCGGCTGCTTGATCACGATCAGGCGCTTGTCCGGCTGGTGACCGGGGATCACGTCGCCGTAGACGCGCTTGGCTTCCTCGGCGAACCACTCGATGAAGGAGGCGGCATAGGCGATCTCGCCCTTGGCTTCGGCCAGCGGCTTGCCCTGCTCCAGGGTCATCAGGCGACCGAGGTCATCCTGGTTCTCCATCAGCAACTCGAACCAGCGGCGCAGCTTGTTGGCGCGCTCCTTGGCAGTCAGTGCACGCCAGGCCGGCAGCGCCTTCTCGGCGGCCTCGATGGCACGGCGCGTCTCGGCACGGCCCATCTTCGGCACATGACCGATGATCTCACCGGTGGCCGGGTTGTTCACGGCGATGGTCTGACCGCTGTCGGCGTCCAGCCACTGGCCATCGATATAGGCCTGTTGGCGCAGCAGCTGGGGGTCTTTCAGTTGCATGGCAGTCTCCTTCAGTTCCGACACCCGGGCGTCGGCGTAAAGTCGTTGGAGTCACGGGCAGAACCCGCAAGGCTGGACAGCGAGCCGTGCGAGGGCCTGGTAATGGTTTCAGAGCCGTTGAACGTGCGGGGGTTCAGAATGACCGAACGCGCCGTTTGAAATCTCAAACGAATCCTAGGGTCGAAGGGGGCAAAGGGCAATAGCCTGTTCGAAAAAACAGACGAAAAATTCAGCGCCATGATGCACCGCTACAGGGGCCGTAGGGTTTTGCACGAGCGTTCAATATCGCGAACGCCCCTGAGCGTGGACGCCCAAGGCCGAGATGCGTATGATTGCGCCCCGCAACGCATCCGTAGCTCAGCTGGATAGAGTACTGCCCTCCGAAGGCAGGGGTCGTGGGTTCGAATCCCGCCGGATGCGCCATTTTAGAAGCCCGCCACTGTGCGGGCTTTTTCGTTTCCATGCGCCCGTTACAGCTTACTCTGTGCCCTCTGAGCTTTTAGCATCGGAGCCCGGCAATGGAGGGAAACGCATGGACATTCTGCCGCTGATCGCTATCGCATTCGTGGTGCTTTTCATCTATTCGTGGCAACGCTCAAGGTCCAAGTCACACGCGGGTAAAAGGAGAAGAGGCGGCCTGAGCGGGCAGGACTCCAACACCGACTTCGGCAACAGCGATTTCGGCGGCGGTGGTGATGGCGGTGGAGGCGGAGACTGAGCCGTAAAGTACAAGGCCCAGGCGCCGAACCCAAGCCTTGTGCATTGTCGACGCTCTCGCAGTTGCCCATCAGCACCGGGGCATTCGCAGGCAAGCTAGAGGTCCCTGGAAGGATCACCCTCGCGTTGATCCGTGCCAGACCTGCGACGCAGCCAGCGGCGAATATCACCGATGATCATCACGACGGCACCAATGATGGTGAGCGCAACGAAGGCAAACACGAATTGGGCGAGCAGTTCCGTTGCGCTCGCGGCAAGACGCCGATTGCCATATTCGAAACTGGCCAGCGCCAGGTCGTGAAAACCCAGCGTCAGCAGTACGGGAAGAGCTGCCTTGAATACTCGCAGGCTTTTCAAAACGACAGGGCTCATCGTGTTGCCTCGTAGATATCACGGGGCAGCATGACGGTATCGACGACGAAATCCACGGGCATCGAATAAACCGTCAACACCGGGCAGGCTATCGAGGCCCAGCACCAGAGGGTGGCAGGAAAGTAACCGCGATTGAGTTCATCGGAGCCGAACAGCAGGCCAAAGTTGTAGGCAGTGCCGGAATAGTAATCGGGCCCGTAAGAGCCGCCTGAGGAGCGTCCGAACAGAGTGCCGCAGCCAGACAGTGCGCTCACCAGAACGGCCAGCGCGAAGATTCGATAAATACGCTTGAGCATGAAATCCTTTTCCATTCGAGGCCATCATGGCCGCGAGGCAGGGTACGCATCTGTATGCCAGGCCACAACCTCGACTATCTCCTCCAAGCCTGAAGACGCGGCTTAGATCACGCCCAGCGTCAGCGCCTTCAAGGTCGCCGCCGCGCGCGTCGAACACTGCAGCTTGCGGAATACGCTCTCGACATGGGTGCGCACCGTGCTCGGGCTGATGCCCAGGTCGCGCGCCACTTCCTTGTTGCTCGCCCCGCTGCTGATGCGCTGCAGAATCTGCGTCTCGCGCTCGCTGAGCAGGCCGTTGCCGGGCTTGCCGGCCAGCGGTGCCTGCTCGCCATGCGCGGCGCTGATCACCGCCTGGCAGGCGCGTGGGTCGAAGCGGCCCTGCTCGGCTTCATCCAGCAATACGCGGGCGGCCTGCTCATCGCTGAAGGCAGCGCGCCAGGGGCGTTCGCCACGCAGCGCCAGCCAGGCCAGCGCTGCGTTCAGCAGACGATGCTCGGCCTGCAGCGCCTCGCCACTCAACGAGCGGAAATAGCCGCTGCCATCCAGTCGTTCGTAGGCATGCGCGGCCAGTTGTCCGGCTTCGTTCAGGCCGCCGATCTGGCTGCAGGCGCGATGCGTCCAGTAGGGCACCAGGCGCACCGCTTCGAGATCACCGTCGAGCAGCGGGCCGGGCGTGCTCCAGATTCGATTGGGCACGGCCGCCCGGCCCAGGCCATGGATCAGCGCGGCCTTGGCCAGCAGTTCGATGCGCGCTTCGGGCAAGCCCCAGAGCCGAGCAGCGTCGCGCACCAGGCTCGCGGCCTGGCGTGAATAGCCGGCCAGCCAGGGCAGTTTGAGGTCGATCACATCGCCCACCAGGGTCAGGGAAACCTCCGGCCCGGCGGCAGACTGCGCGCCCTCGGGTATGCGCAGCGCTTGCAGCCAATCCGCTGCATGGCGGCTGAGCAGGTCGGCAAGAGCAGCGGGATAACGACGATCACCCTGCGCGCCGATCCACTCCAGCGCCGCATCCAGGCCGTGGGCCCGCGAGAGGATTTCCAGATCGCCCGCCAATACGACCTGATACACCACCGGCGGGACATCGGGGTGGCGCAGGCCCAGCGGGCGGCCGCTGCCGTCGAAGCACTCGAAGATATGGCGCAGACCTCGCTCGACCTCCACGCCCAGCGCCAGGGTGCGGGCGATATCGCCGGCGACCTCGCAATGCACCTGGGCCAGCGGCGTGGTGCGCAGCATGGCGCGCTGGCCAGCGGCATCCAGGGTTTGCGCCAGCATGGCGCGGCGGCCGCCGACGTCGTCGCCGAGCAGACGCATGAAGCCATCGGCGTTGGCGGTACAGCCGGACCAGCGCAGCAGCGCCACCTGCCGGGCCGCATCGATTTGCGCCTGATCACCGCCACCGGCCTGCGCCAGCCATTGCGCCAGGCGCGCGGTACGCCGCGACTGATCGATGGGCTGCCCCATGCTCAGATCGCCGACCATGGCCAGTGCCAGCATGACGTCTTCCAGCGCGACGGCGTCATTCACCTTGCAGCTCTCCTTTTTTGCAGGCCTCGGATAAACGACCGATACCGGGACACCGGCGCATTATCGACACTGAACTCCCCCAAGCACAGGAGATTCAATCATGTTCAAAGCCAAGCCGCTGCTCCTCGCCCTGGCCATCGCCAGCCCCTTCTTCGCCCTGAGCGCCCAGGCCGCCGACGCCAAGCCCTCGGTAGTGATCGTCCACGGCGCCTTCGCCGACGGCTCCGACTGGGCCAAGGTCGTGCCGCTGCTGCAGGATAAGGGCATCAAGGTTACCGTGGTGCAGAACCCGCTGACCTCGCTGGCCGATGACGTGGCCGCCACCCAGCGCGTGCTGAACAACCAGGACGGCAACGTGGTGCTGGTCGGCCACTCCTGGGGCGGCACGGTGATCAGCCAGGCCGGTACCGACGACAAGGTGCGCAGCCTGGTCTATGTCGCGGCCTTCGCGCCGAATGCGGGCCAATCCACCGGCGAGCTCTACGGCGGCTATCCCACCGCGCCGGGCTCGAGCCAGATTGCGGCGGACAAGAACGGCTTTCTCTACCTGACGCCGCAGGGCATGGCCGCCGACTTCGCTCAGGATCTGCCTGCCAAGCAGACGGCGATCATGACCGCCACGCAGGGTCCGATCCGCGCTGCCGCCTTCGATGACCGCACCAGCGTCGCGGCCTGGAAGCAGAAGCCGTCCTGGTACATCGTTGCGAGCGACGACCGCATGATCGTGCCGGAAATGCAGCGCGACTTCGCCAAGAAGATCGGCGCGCAAACCACCGAGGTCGCCGCCAGCCATGTGCCGCAGCAGTCGCGCCCGGGCGATGTGGCCAAGGTGATCATCCAGGCGGTGGAGAAAACCCAGGCCGCTGCCAAATAAGGATGCCGCCACCTGAATGGACAATGCCGCACCCAAGGGTGCGGCATTGTTCGTTGCAGCGCTGCGATCAGCTCAGTGCATCGCGAGTATGCACGCCGTCGACCAGACGCTGAATGCCCAGCGGGTTGGCGTTCTGCAGCGCCTCCGGCAGTACCTCGTCCGGGTAGTTCTGGTAGCACACCGGACGCAGGAAGCGCTGGATCGCCAGGGTGCCGACCGAGGTGCCGCGAGCGTCGGACGTTGCCGGATACGGGCCGCCATGGACCATGGAATCGCAGACTTCCACGCCGGTCGGGTAACCGTTGAGCAGTACGCGGCCGGCTTTGACTTCCAGCAGCGGCAGCAGGTCGCGGAAGGCAGCGAGGTCATCAGGCTCGGCGATCAGGGTCGCGGTCAGCTGGCCGTGCATGCTCTGCAGGGCACGGGTCAGCTCGGCGCCGTCGGCGACTTCGACGACGACGGTGGTCGGGCCGAAGACTTCTTCCTGCAGCAGGTGGTCGCCCTCGAGCAGCATGCTCACGTCGGCCTTGAACAGCTGCGGCTGTGCCTGGTTGCTGGTCTGCTCGTTGCCTGCCAGACGGCTGACCTTGGCATGGCTGCTCAACTGCGCCACACCGTTGGCGTAGCTGCGCAGCGTACCGGCGTTGAGCATGGTCTGCGCCGGCTGGCTGGCGATGGCATCGCCAAGCCCTGCGACGAATTCGCTGAACTCGGCGCTACGAATACCGATGACCAAACCAGGATTGGTACAGAACTGGCCGCAGCCCAGCACCACGGAACCGGCCAGCTCCTTGGCCACGGTGGCGCCACGCGCCTTCAGGGCGCCCGGCAGGACGATCACCGGGTTGACGCTGGACATCTCGGCGAACACCGGGATCGGCTGCGGACGGGCAGCGGCCATGTCGCACAGGGCACGACCGCCTTTCAGCGAACCGGTGAAACCGACGGCCTGGATGGCCGGGTGCTTGACCAGAAGCTCGCCGACACCGCCGCCAAAGATCATGTTGAACACGCCCTTGGGCATGCCGGTTTTCTCGGCGGCGCGGATCACCGCATCGGCTACGCACTCGGCGGTGGCCATATGGCCGCTGTGCGCCTTGAACACCACCGGACAACCGGCGGCCAGGGCCGACGCGGTGTCACCACCGGCAGTGGAGAAGGCCAGCGGGAAGTTGCTGGCACCGAACACGGCAACCGGGCCGACACCGATCTGGTACTGACGGATATCCGGGCGCGGCAGTGGCTGACGATCCGGCAGGGCGCGGTCGATGCGCGCGCCGTAGAAGTCGCCACGACGCAGCACCTTGGCGAACAGGCGCATCTGACCACTTGTACGACCACGTTCGCCCTGGATGCGGGCAGCCGGCAGTGCGGTCTCGCGGGTGACCAGGGCGACGAAGTCGTCACCCAGGGCGTCGAGCTCATCGGCGATGGCATCGAGAAATTCGGCGCGACGCTCGGCCGACAGGTTGCGGTAGAGCGGGTAAGCGGCGGCGGCGGCCTGGGCGGCAGCGTCGACCTCCTCCGGCGTGGCCTGGGTGAAGGCGTAGGGCAGCGCTTCACCGCTGCTGGCATCGCTGCTCTCGAGCAGGGTGGTGCCAGCGGCGCGGCGCTCACCACCGATGTAGTTGTGGCCAGTCAGACTCAGCATTGCGTTCTCCTGTCAGTTGGGGCGAGGACATTGCCCCGGGACGATCAATGAGCCCTCAGCGCGGTCGCCGAGGTTTCGCAACCGCCTGCGCAGTTGTAGGACGTATGATAAGTGACAACTGACTCTTTTGTCCCGCATCCGGCATGAAAGGATTTCACGCAGCGCTCTAGCTGCTGAAGCAGAGAGGGATAGCCTGGTGCAGGCCGGCTGCGCCCGACTCGAATCGTCGCCAGGCGCAGCGCCGCTGTCAGACCGGGGCGCTGGCCTGCATCGAGGGGCGCTGGGCAAACGCCTGCTGGAAGGCTGCCAGGCGGGGATGCGCAGCGCGCCAGTCGAGATCGGCAAAACGGAAATCCAGATAACCCAAGGCGCAGGCCACGCCGATCTGCGCCATGTCCATGGGCCCCTGCAACCGCTCGGTCTGGCGTTCCAGCTCCGCCAGGGCGCGCTTGACCTTGCCCAGCTGGCCATCGAGCCAGGCCGGGGATTGCTGCTCGGGTTGGCGCGCAGCTTTTTCGTAGCGCGCCAGCACGGCGGCATCCATCAGCCCGTCGGCCAACGCCACCAGGCGTAGCACCGCCCAGCGCGTGTCGTCCTGCGGCAGCAGGCGCGGGCCGTCGTGCAAGGTGTCGAGGTACTCGCAGATCACCCGGCTGTCGTACAACGCCTCACCGTCATCGGTGAGCAGTACCGGAATCTTGCCCAGCGGATTGCGCGCGTTGACCTGCTCGTTGAGAGTGATCGGCAGCACCATGGTGTCGAGCAGCTCGATGCGTGCCAGCAGACCGGTTTCATGGGCGAGTACCCGGACCTTGCGGGCGAAGGGTGAGGCAGCGGCGTAGATCAGTTGCATGCGCATGTTCCTGTGGCGTGTTGTGAGAGGGCCGGCCGAAGCCTTAGGCTTGTGGGCACCTCAACCGGCGTGAATGTCCCATGGTCATCGAGAAAAAGATCAACACGGCGTCCGTGACGCTGAAGTCGCTGGATCCGCTCGACCATAGCCTCGAGTTGCTGCATTTCGGTTTCCGCGGGCTGACGGTGGAGGCCGACCGCTTTCTCGAGGCGCGTGGGCTGTCCCGTGTCCACCACCGCATTCTGTATGTGATCGCCCGTGCCGATGCAATCAGCATCGGCGAACTGGCCACCACCCTGGGCGTCAGCAACCAGGCGCTACATCGCCCGCTGTCGCACCTGTTCGAACAGGCGCTGGTGCAGTACAGCCGCGACCCAGGCCGGCATCGCTTCAAGCTGCTGGCGCTGAGCGAGGCGGGCACGGCGCTGGAAGCCGAGGCCACCGAACTGGAGCGGCAAACCCTACGTGACGCCTTCGCCACCACCGACGCCGAGGGCCAGGAGGCCTGGCGTCGGGTGATGCGGGCACTGGCCGAGCAGCTCAACTGAGCCGACTCAGGTGATGCGCTCGCGCACCACGATGCACTTGGTCAGCGGCTGAATCAGCGCCTGCGGCGCGTCCTCCCAGCCCACCACCTGCGGCTCGACCAGCAGCGGATCGCAGCAGCCGCTGTGCACCAGGTCGAGCACCTTGGGGATATGCTGCTGCACGCTGCAGGCACCCACCGAGAAGGTGACGTCGCGCAGATACATGTCGAACAGCGGAATCTTCGGATCATCGAAGATGATGCCGATGCACGAGCAATGTCCGCCGGGTGCCAGCGCCAGCAATCCACGCCGCAACGCCTGATGATCGCGGGTGGCGGAGATCACCAGGTCATAGCTGCGGTCGAGATCGCGCCCCATCAGATCGACACCGGCGCCACTGCGCGCGGCGAGCTGCTGGCGCAGTGGATGCTCATCGAGATAGTCCACGCTGGCCGCCCCGGCGGCCCGCGCCATCTGCACGGCGAGCACGCCAAGGCTTTCCGTGCCGCCGACCACCAGCACACGGGCATCCTGCCGTGTAGCCAGCGGCCGGCTGGCGGCCACCCAGGCATCGGTGAGATTGTCGCTGGCGCTGGAAACCGCCAGCGGGTCGAGCCCGGCAGGCAAGGGCACCAGCATGGCGTCGGCGAAGGGCACCAGTACCTGCTCGGAAAACAGCCCACCCCAGTGCCCGCCCGCCGGCACGCCGTAGCAGGCCATGCGCGGCACCGCGGTGCAGGCGCTGGAGCGCCCGACCAGGCACTGGGCGCAGCTGCCGCAGGCGATCTTCCAGGGCACCGACACCAGATCGCCACGACGCAGGTTGCGCACGGCCGACCCAACCTCCAGCACCTCGGCCACACATTCATGACCCAGCGCGAACGGCGGCTTGAACGGCGTGGTGCCGGCGATCAGGCGTCGATCCAGATCGCAGGAGGCCGAAGCGATGGGCCGAACCAATGCGCTGCCTGGCGTGGTGAGCCGTGGATCGGGCGCCTCGACCCAGGCCAGCTGGCCGGGGCCCTGAACCATGAGCGCCTTCATGATCTGGCCGCTCCGATGACGAAGGTGGTGGTGGCCTTGGCGCACAGCTTGCCCTGCGCGTCGAGGATGTGCGCATCGCAGATCGCCAGGCTGCGCGTGCGCTCGACCACCCAACCGCGCACCTGATAGACCTCGTCAGGGCGCAGGGGACGCACGTACTTGACGTTGAGATCCACCGTCGAATGCGGCACGTCCGCCTCCAGAATGGAGAACAGCGCCAGCGCGGCGGCGCCGTCCAAGCAGGTAGCGGCGAAGCCGCCATGCACGGCGCCGGCCGGGTTGAGATGACACCGATCCGGACGGCCCTCCAGGGTGATGCTGCCTGCCTCCACCTGCACCGCGCGGATACCCATGGTCTCGCCAATGGACGGCGCCGGCAGCTCGCCGCGGATCAATGCTTGCAGGGCCTTCAAGCCGGAAGTCGCGGGCAGCGAAGCGAAATCGTTCATGGCGGTACTCCTCGAGCAGGGGGGAGCCTGACGCAGGCATTGCCTGTGCCGATGCGGGACTGCTTCTACGGTAGTGCCTGCCCGCCACTCATATCAACACTATTTAAATGACAAACGACCGGCCATTTCAGACAACGCGCCCTCTGCCAGCAATGTTGCACGGACTGCTCACCGCTCGGTCCTGTGGATGCGGCACAATGGCTCATCGCGTCTCGGGAACTGCACGATGCTGATCGATGAAGAACTGACCCTGAAAAAGCTGGAGGTCTTTCTCGCCTTCATGCGCAGCGGCAATCTGGCGCGTGCCGCCAGCGAACTGCAGACCAGCAACGTCAGCGTGCACCGCGCCATCCATTCGCTGGAAAGCGCGCTGCGCTGCCCGCTGTTCAAGCACGAGGGGCGCAATCTGATTCCGCTGGAAAGTGCCTACATGCTGGAGGAAAAGGCGCAAAAGCTGATCCAGGACGCCCAGGAGATGGTGCGCCTGACCCGCGAGGCGGCCGGCTTCGGCGCCGAGCGTTTCAAGCTCGGCTCGCTCTACTCGCTGACGGTAAAGACCGTGCCGCAGCTGATCATGGGCCTGAAGCTGCGCCGCAGCGAGCTGAACATCGACCTGGTGCTCGGCTCCAATGTCGACCTGTTGTACAAGCTGAAGAACATGGAGCTGGACGCCATCCTCATCGCCCTCGACGACAGCGTCAGCGACCCGGATTGCGAGCAGCTGGCGCTGTTCTCCGACGACATCTTCCTCGCCGCGCCCAACGACTCGCCGTTTGCCGATCACACCGAAGTCGACCTGGCAGACCTGCGCGACCAAACCTTCATCACTCTGACTCAGGGCTACGCCACCTTCCGCGACGGCGCGCGGGTGTTCCAGCAGGCCGGCTTCGAACCCAAGGTGGCGATGCAGGTGAAGGACATCTTCACCCTGCTCAGCATGGTCAGCTCCGGTGTCGGCTACGCCCTGCTGCCGGGGCGCGCGGCGGCGGTGTACGAGAATCGGGTGAAGCTGATCCCGCTGCAGGCCAAGTACCACCTGCAGCAGCATATCGGCGTGGTCTTTCTCAAGGCCAAGGAACGCGACCCGAACCTCTTGGCACTGCTGGCCGAGTGCCGGATGTACAGCCGGCAGGCGTAGGCGGATCGTAGATGCTCATCGTGATGAACCCTGCACAGCCCAGCGGTTGCCAAGGTTGTGGTACGCAGGGAGGCCAAGCCGCTCGCGTACCGCAGCCCGCGCGACCCAGATCGCTTCAGCCAGTGCGGCCAAAAAATGAGCGGATCATCAATGGGGGCATGGCCCGCGACAAAGCCCGTCGATCGACGCGCAGGTTTTAGGTGCGTCAGGTGACGCTCAACGCACCTTGTCCAGCTTGCGCAGAAACACGCTCATTTCCTTCTCGGCCTGCTTGTCGCCCTTGCTCTGGGCGGCAGCGATGCCCTGCTGCCAGGCCTGGCGCGCTGCCTCGATGTCGCCTTCGGCCTGCAGCGCCTTGCCCAGCAGTTTCCAGGCCGCGGAATAGCCGGGGTCGAACGCCACGCAGCGTTGCAGGTGCTCGGCAGCCTGGGCGGCGTTGCCGGCATCCAGATGGGCCTTGCCCAGGCCGAAGCGCAGCAGGGCGTTGTCCATGCCCTTGGCCAGCATCTTTTCCAGTGCCTCTGTGCTCATGAAGCTTCTCCGCCGGTGTAGTCCGGATGCAATCCGGGGATGAATTGCGCCAGGCCTCTCCCGGATCGCATCCGCGCTACGGTCTTGTTCAGAAGAACGTCAGGCCGGCCTGGAACAGGCGCTCGACGTCGCGGATGTACTTCTTGTCGACCAGGAACAGGATCACGTGGTCGCCGGACTCGATCACCGTGTCGTCGTGGGCGATCAGCACTTCCTCGTCGCGGATGATGGCGCCGATGGTGGTGCTCGGCGGCAGGGCGATTTCCTCGATCATGCGGCCGATGACCTTGCTCGATTTGGCATCGCCGTGGGCGATCACTTCCAGGGCCTCGGCGGCGCCGCGGCGCAGGCTGTGCACGCTTTCGATATCGCCGCGGCGCACGTGGGTCAGCAGGGTGCCGATGGTGGCCAGCTGCGGGCTGATGGCGATGTCGATCTCGCCGCCCTGCACCAGATCGACGTAGGCCGGGTTGTTGATGATGGTCATCACCTTGCGCGCGCCCAGGCGCTTGGCCAGCAAGGACGACATGATGTTGGCTTCGTCGTCGTTGGTCAGGGCAAGGAAGATGTCGGCGTCGTTGATGTTCTCTTCCACCAGCAGGTCGCGATCCGAGGCGCTGCCCTGCAGCACGATGGCGCTGTCGAGGTTCTCCGACAGGTAGCGGCAGCGCGCCGGGTTCATCTCGATGATCTTCACCTGATAGCGGCTTTCGATGGCTTCGGCCAGGCGCTCGCCGATATTGCCGCCGCCGGCGATCACCACGCGCTTGTAGCTGTCCTCGAGACGGCGCATCTCGCTCATCACTGCACGGATGTGGGCCTTGGCAGCGATGAAGAACACCTCGTCATCGGCTTCGATCACCGTGTCGCCCTGCGGCATGATCGGCCGGTTGCGGCGGAAGATCGCGGCCACCCGGGTGTCGACGTTGGGCATGTGCTGGCGCAGCTGGCGCAGTTGCTGGCCCACCAGCGGACCGCCGTAGTAGGCCTTGACCGCGACCAGCTGTGCCTTGCCGTCGGCGAAGTCGATCACCTGCAGGGCGCCGGGGTATTCGATCAGGCGCTTGATGTAGTTGGTCACCACCTGCTCGGGGCTGATCAGCACGTCCACCGGTATCGCTTCGTTGTCGAACAGCGCCTCGCGGGTCAGGTAGGCCGACTCGCGCACCCGGGCGATCTTGGTCGGGGTGTGGAACAGGGTGTAGGCCACCTGGCAGGCGATCATGTTGACTTCGTCGCTGTTGGTCACTGCCACCAGCATGTCGGCGTCGTCGGCGCCGGCCTGGCGCAGCACGGTGGGAAAGGAACCCTTGCCCTGCACGGTGCGGATGTCGAGGCGGTCGCCGAGGTCGCGCAGGCGGTCGCCGTCGGTGTCGACCACGGTAATGTCGTTGGCCTCGCTGGCCAGGTGCTCCGCCAGGGTGCCGCCGACCTGGCCGGCACCGAGAATGATGATCTTCACTGATCGCTCCGTTAGCTGTGGCTGGGCACAGCGCTCTTTATCAGCTTGGCATAGTAGAAGCCGTCATGGCCGTCCAGCTGTGGCAGCAGCTGGCGACCGTGCGCCGCTTGCAGACCGAAGTCTCCACCGATGGCGACCTCCTGCGCGTCGGGCGTACGGGCGAGGAAGGCGGCGATGGTGTCGCTGTTTTCCGTCGGCAGTACCGAGCAGGTGGCGTAGAGCAGGATGCCGCCGGGCGCCAGGGTCGGCCACAGGGCATCGAGCAGTTCGCCTTGAAGTTGCGCCAGGGCGGGGATGTCTTCGGGTTTGCGCGTCAGCTTGATATCCGGATGACGGCGGATCACCCCGGTAGCCGAGCAGGGTGCATCGAGGAGGATGCGCTGGAATGGCGTGCCGTCCCACCAGACCTTGGTCGCACGGCCGTCGGCGGCGATCAGGCGCGCCTCCAGGCCGAGGCGCTGGAGATTCTCGCGTACACGGGCCAGGCGCTTTTCCTCCAGATCCACCGCGATCACTTCGGCCAGCGCCGGTTCGGCTTCCAGCAGGTGGCAGGTCTTGCCGCCGGGCGCGGCGCAGGCGTCCAGCACCCGTTGACCCGGGGCCAGCTCGAGCAGGTCGGCGGCCAGTTGCGCGGCCTCGTCCTGCACGCTGACGCGGCCTTCCCGGAAGCCGGGCAGTGCGGTCACGTCGCAGGGCTGCAGCAGGCGCACGCCGTCGCGGCTGAAGGTGCAGGGCTCGGCAGCAAAGCCGGCGCCGCGCAGCTCCTCGAGGTAGGCGTCGCGGCTGCCATGGCGGCGATTGACCCGCAGGATCAGCGGCGGATGGGCGTTGTTGGCGGCGCAGATGGCCTGCCAGTGTTCGGGCCAGTGCGCCTTGAGCGCCTTCTGTAGCCAGCGTGGGTGGGCGGTGTGCAGCACCGGGTCGCGATCCAGGGAAGCCGTCAGGGCTTCGTGCTCGCGTTGGGCACGGCGCAACACGGCGTTGAGCAGGCCCTTGGCCCAGGGCTTTTTCAGCGCGCCGGCGCAGCCGACTGTCTCGCCGATGGCGGCGTGCTCGGGGATGCGGCTGTGCAGCAACTGGTAGAGACCGATCAGCAGCAGCGCCTCGACATCCTTGTCGGCGGCCTTGAAGGGCTTTTCCAGCAGCTTGTCCGCCAGCAGTTGCAGACGCGGTTGCCAGCGTGCGGCGCCGAAGGCCAGGTCCTGCGCCAGGGCACGGTCGTGGTGTTCGACCTTGTCCAGTTGCGGCGGCAGGCTGCTGCCCAGCGAGGCCTTGCCGGACAGCACGGCGGTCAGGGCACGCGCCGCAGCCAGACGTGGATTCATTGACCGAGTACCAGGCCGGGCGCGAACTGCTCGCGGCGGCTGTTGTACAGATCGCTGAAGGCCAGCGGCTTGCCGCCTGGCAGCTGCAGGCGAGTCAGGCGCAGCGCGCCTTCACCGCAGGCCACGGTCAGGCCGTTCTTGTCCGCGGCGAGGATGGTGCCCGGCGCGCCGCTGCCCTCACCGAGTTCGGCGGCATGCACTTTCAGGGCATCGCCAGCCAGTGTCGTGTGGCAGATCGGCCAGGGATGAAAGGCGCGGATCAGACGCTCCAGCTCGACGGCCGGGCGGCTGAAGTCGAGGCGCGCCTCGTCCTTGTTCAGCTTGTGCGCGTAGTTGGCCTGGGCGTCGTCCTGCACTTCGCCGATCAGGGTGCCGGCGGCCAGGCCATCGACGGCCTGCAGCACCGCCTGCGGGCCGAGGTGAGCCAGGCGATCATGCAGGCTGCCGCCGGTGTCTTCTGCCGAGATCGGCGTGCTGACCTTGAGCAGCATCGGTCCGGTGTCCAGGCCCGCTTCCATCTGCATCACGGTGACGCCGGACTCGAGGTCGCCGGCCTGCACCGCGCGCTGGATCGGCGCCGCGCCGCGCCAGCGCGGCAGCAAGGAGGCGTGGCTGTTGATGCAGCCCAGGCGCGGCGTGTCGAGCACCACCTGCGGCAGGATCAGGCCGTAGGCGACCACCACCATCAGGTCTGGCTTGAGCGCCGCCAGCTCGGCCTGAGCCTCTTCATTGCGCAGACTGGCCGGCTGATGGACCGGAATGCCGTGTTCCACGGCGAGCTGCTTGACCGGGCTTGGCATCAGCTTCTGGCCACGGCCGGCCGGACGATCCGGCTGGGTGTAGACGGCGATGACCTCGTGCTGGCTGGCCAGCAGGGCCTTGAGGTGTTCGGCGGCGAATTCCGGGGTGCCGGCAAAGACGATACGCAATGAGTCAGGCATGAGGGCTCGCTAAAGAAAAAGGCTTGCCGTGGCAAGCCTTCTGGATGGGGCGTCAAGCGCGTTGGCGATGCTGTTTTTCCAGCTTCTTCTTGATCCGGTCGCGCTTGAGGTTGGACAGGTAGTCGACGAACAGCTTGCCGTTGAGGTGGTCGCATTCGTGCTGGATGCACACGGCGAGCAGGCCTTCGGCGATCAGTTCGAAGGGCTGGCCATCGCGGTCCAGCGCCTTGATCTTGACCTTCTGTGGGCGATCGACGTTCTCGTAGAAGCCGGGCACCGACAGGCAGCCTTCCTGATACTGGTCCATCTCGTCGGTCAGCGATTCGAACTCGGGGTTGATGAACACCCGCGGTTCGGACTTGTCCTCGGACAAATCCATGACCACCACGCGCTTGTGCACGTTGACCTGCGTCGCGGCCAGGCCGATACCGGGCGCGTCATACATGGTCTCGAACATGTCGTCGACCAGCTGACGGATGGAGTCGTCCACGACGTCCACCGGTTTGGCGATGGTACGCAGGCGTGGATCAGGAAATTCGAGGATATTCAGGATCGCCATATGCGTTTGTGATGCACTTGTGGAATAAAGTCAAAATCCGCTGCTAAGATGATGAACAGCATTGAAAAACGGCTTCACGCCGCGTAATCAGCGGGTTTGGCACGCGGCGCTAGGGCGCTTCACGTGAAGACACATAATAAAGGGATTCACCGTATGAGGAAATCACTACTCGCCCTGCTCTTTGCAGCTGGCGGACTGGCCCTGACCAGCTTGGCTCAGGCCGAAGTGCAACTCAAGGACGGTCACCCGGACCGCTACACCGTGGTCAAGGGCGATACCCTCTGGGACATTTCCGGCAAGTTCCTGCGTCAGCCGTGGAAGTGGCCGGAGATCTGGCACGCCAACCCACAGGTGGCCAACCCGCATCTGATCTACCCCGGGGACACTCTCAATCTCGTCTATGTCGACGGCCAGCCACGCCTGATGCTCAACCGCGGCGAGTCGCGCGGTACCATCAAGCTGTCGCCGCAGGTGCGCAGCACGCCGATGGCCGAGGCGATCCCGACCATTCCGCTGGAGGCGATCAACAGCTTCCTGCTGAGCAACCGGATCGTCGATACCCCCGAGGAATTCAGCGGCAAGCCTTACGTCGTTGCCGGCAACGCCGAGCGTGTGGTCAGTGGCGCCGGTGACCGCGTCTACGCTCGCGGCCAGTTCGACGAACAGCATCCGATCTACGGCATCTTCCGTCAGGGCAAGACCTACGTGGACCCGGAAACCAAGGAATTCCTCGGCATCAACGCCGATGACATCGGCTCCGGCGAGATCGTCGCCGAGGAAGGCGATATCGGTACGTTGGTGCTGAGCCGCTCGACTCAGGAAGTGCGCTTGGGTGACCGCCTGTTCCCCACCGAAGAGCGGGCGATCAACTCCACCTTCATGCCCAGCGAGCCGACGAGTGAAATCAATGGCCTGATCCTCGATGTACCGCGAGGTGTGACGCAGATCGGTCAGTTCGACGTGGTCACCCTGAACAAGGGCGCGCGCGACGGCCTTGAAATCGGTAACGTGCTGGCGGTGTACAAGACCGGCGAAACCGTGCGCGACCGCATCACTGGCGAGAGCGTGAAGATTCCGGATGAGCGCTCCGGCCTGCTGATGGTGTTCCGCACCTACGACAAGCTCAGCTACGGCCTGGTGCTTGGGGCGACCCGGCAGCTGGCGGTGATGGACAAGGTCCGCAACCCGTAATACCCGACGAGCCCCGCTATTGCGGGGCTCGTGCTTTCTGCCTGTGCCACCAGGACGGTGACACGCACGATCAAGGACGATCTGCCATGCCCCTACCTTCCTCGCCTTCTCCCGCCGAGCTTGAAGCCCGCCTGCGCCTGCATTTGCTGCCGGAGCTTGGCCCGCGGCGCTTTCGCAAGCTGCTCAGTGCCTTCGGCAGCGCTTCGGCCGCGCTCAGTGCTCCGGCCAGCGCCTGGCGCTCGCTGGGCCTGCCGGCCGTGTGCGCCGAGCCGCGACGCAGTGCCGAGATCCGGCAACGCGCCGCCGCGGCTATGCACTGGCTCGACCAGACAGATCAGCACCTGCTGATGTGGGATGACCCACGCTATCCGGCCCTGCTCGCCGAGCTGGCGGATGCGCCGCCGCTGCTGTTCGTGGGCGGAGACCCGCTGCTGCTGGAGGCACCGCAACTGGCCATGGTCGGAAGCCGCCGCGCCTCTCGGCCGGGTCTGGACAATGCGCACGCCTTCGCCCGCAGCCTGGCCGCCGGCGGTTTCGTGATCACCAGCGGGTTGGCCCTGGGCATAGATGGCGCCGCGCATCAGGGCGCGCTGGATGGTGGCGGCAAGACCGTGGCGGTGCTGGGTACCGGCCTGGAGTGCCTGTATCCGGCACGGCACAAGCGGCTGGCGGCGCAGATCATCGAGCAGGGCGGTGCTCTGGTTTCCGAACTGCCGCTGGACTGTCCGCCGCAGGCGAGCAACTTCCCGCGACGCAACCGGATCATCAGCGGCCTGTCACTGGGCGTGCTGGTGGTCGAGGCCAGTCCTTCCAGCGGTTCGCTGATCACCGCGCGTCTGGCTGCCGAGCAGGGTCGCGAGGTGTACGCCATTCCCGGCTCGATCCACCATCCAGGGGCGCGCGGCTGTCATCAGCTGATTCGCGACGGCGCGACGCTGGTGGAAAGTATCGAACATATCCTTGAGGCCCTGCGCGGCTGGCAGACACCAAGCGGACAGCAAGCTTCGGCTGTGCAGCCTGGCGCCGAGCAGCATCCCCTGCTGAAGCTGCTGCATGCCGCGCCACACAGTAGCGAGGCCTTGGCGCATAGCAGTGGCTGGCCACTCGCGCAGGTGCTGGCGGCGCTGACCGAACTGGAGCTGGACGGCCTGGTCTGCTGCGAGGCCGGGCGCTGGCTGGCGCGCGGTCCATAAGGGCCATGGCAGCCACTGTCTGGCTTGGATAGACTGCCGCCCATTCGAGTGGCGGGAGACAACCCAATGGCCAGCAACTGGCAGGTACAGCAAGCGGCGCGGGTGGTGTGTGAAGGCGGCGTGATCGCCTACCCCACCGAAGCGGTCTGGGGTCTGGGCTGCGACCCCTGGAACGAAGTCGCCGTGGACCGCCTGCTGGCTCTCAAGGAGCGGCCCGTGCACAAGGGCCTGATTCTGGTGGCCGACGACATCGAGCAGTTCGACTTTCTCCTCGATGATCTGCCGGAGATCTGGCAGGAGCGCCTGGCAGCCAGTTGGCCGGGGCCGAACACCTGGCTGGTGCCGCATCAGGACCGTCTGCCCGCATGGATCACCGGCGTGCACGACAGTGTGGCCCTGCGCGTCAGTGATCATCCGCTGGTACGTGCCCTCTGCCGGCTCACCGGACCGCTGATTTCCACCTCGGCCAATCCGGCAGGCCGCCCCGCGGCGCGCTCGCGGCTGCGCGTCGAGCAGTATTTCCCACGCCAACTGGACAAGGTGCTGGGCGGCGCCCTGGGCGGGCGCAAGAACCCCAGCCTGATTCGCGACCTGCGCACGGGCGATGTGATTCGCCCGTCCTGATCCTGCGCTGCGCAGGATGATTTACCTGCCGTAGGGTACGCAGGCCCGGTTCACGGCAGCAGAATGGTCGAGCCGGTGGTCTGCCGGGCGCTCAGCGCGTCCTGCGCGGCGGCGGCGTCCTTCAGCGCGTAACGGTTGCTGATCTCCACCTGCAGCTGGCCGCCGGCGATCATGCCGAACAGCTCGTCGGCCATGGTCTGCAGACGCTCGGGGGTATCGGCGTAGCCGGCCAGGGTCGGCCGGGTGACGTACAGCGAGCCCTTCTGCGCCAGGATGCCCAGGTTGACCCCGGTCACCGCACCGGAGGCGTTGCCGAAGCTGACCAGCAGGCCGCGCGGCGCCACGCAGTCCAGCGAGGTTTCCCAGGTGTCCTTGCCGACGCCGTCGTAGACCACCGGGCACTTCTTGCCGTCGGTCAGCTCCAGCACGCGCTGCACGACGTTCTCATGGCTGTAGTCGATGGTCGCCCAGGCGCCCTGCTCTTTTGCCCGCGCCGCCTTCTCGGCCGAACTGACCGTGCCGATCAGATTGACCCCCAGCGCCCGCGCCCACTGGCAGGCGAAGGAGCCGACGCCGCCCGCCGCGGCATGGAACAGAATGGTCTCGCCGCCCTTGAGCTCATAGGTCTGGCGCAGCAAGTACTGCACGGTCAGGCCCTTGAGCATCACCGCCGCGGCCTGCTCGAAGCTGATGGCCTCCGGCAGTCTGACCAGCTTGTCCGCCGGCAGCACGTGCAGCTCGCTGTAGGCGCCGAGCGGGCCGGTGGCATAGGCCACGCGGTCGCCGACGGCGAAGTTGCGCACCTCGCTGCCCACCGCCTCGACCACGCCAGCGCCTTCGGTACCCAGGCTGGAGGGCAGTGCCGGCGGGGCATACAGACCGCTGCGGAAATAGGTGTCGATGAAATTCAGGCCGATGGCGCGGTTGGCCACCCGCACTTCGCGCGGGCCGGGGGCCGCCGGCTGATAGTCGCGGTACTCCAGCACCTCGCTGCCGCCGTGCTGGCTGAACTGGATACGCTTGGCCATCTGGGATTCCTTCTGCTTGAGCCGCCGAGGGGCGGCGAAAGGGTCTATCCAAACGCCCTGATCGACCGCCGTCAACTGCGAAGGCGCGTCCGTGAGTGCTATGCTGCCCGCCGATTTCGATTCGCTCCCGCTCAAGGTGCCGCCGTGACTGACCGTACCGAGGCCGTGAAGGCCTATCTGCTCGACCTGCAAGATCGCATCTGCGCCGCCCTCGAGGCCGAGGACGGCCAGGCCCTGTTCCGTGAGGACGCCTGGCAGCGTCCGGCTGGCGGCGGCGGCCGCACGCGGGTGATCGAGAACGGCGCGCTGATCGAAAAGGGCGGGGTCAACTTCTCCCACGTGTTCGGTGACAGCCTGCCGCCCTCGGCCAGTGCCCATCGCCCCGAACTTGCCGGCCGCGGCTTCCAGGCCCTCGGCGTGTCGCTGGTGATCCATCCGGAGAATCCCTACGTGCCCACCTCGCACGCCAACGTGCGCTTCTTCAGCGCGGAGAAGGAAGGCGAGGAGCCGGTGTGGTGGTTCGGCGGTGGGTTCGACCTGACCCCCTACTACGCCAACGAGGACGATTGCCGCTACTGGCATCAGGTGGCCTTCGATGCCTGCGCGCCCTTTGGCGCCGAGGTCTATCCGAAATTCAAGGCCTGGTGCGACCGCTACTTCCACCTCAAGCACCGCGGCGAGCCGCGCGGCATCGGCGGGTTGTTCTTCGACGATCTCAACGAATGGGACTTCGACACCTGCTTCGCCTTCATGCGCGCGATCGGCGACGCCTACATCCAGGCCTACCTGCCGATCGTCCAGCGCCGCAAGCTGACTCCCTTCGGTGAGCGCGAGCGCGAGTTTCAGGCGTTCCGCCGCGGTCGCTATGTCGAGTTCAATCTGGTGTTCGACCGCGGCACCCTGTTCGGCCTGCAGTCCGGCGGGCGTACCGAGTCGATTCTGATGTCGCTGCCGCCGATGGTACGTTGGGGCTACGACTGGAAGCCCGAACCGGGCAGCGAGGAAGCGCGCCTGACCGAGTATTTTCTGACTGATCGTGACTGGCTTTCGGGGGCCTGATTCCGGGCCACGCAACCTGCGTAGGGTGCGCTGCGCGCGCCAGAGAGTATCCGGTGCGCATGGAGCACCCTACGAGAAAAGCCGGCAACTTCCTTCAAGGATCATCCATGGACCGCTACTGCGTCTTCGGCAACCCCATCGGCCACAGCAAATCGCCGCTGATCCACCGTCTGTTCGCCGAGCAGACCGGCCAGGCGCTGACCTACGAAGCGCGGCTGGCGCCGCTGGACGATTTCATCGGTGACGCGCGCGCCTTCTTCGCCGAGGGGCTGGGCGCCAACGTCACCGTACCGTTCAAGGAAGAGGCCTTTCGCCTGGCCGACGAGCTGAGCGAGCGCGCCCGTCGCGCCGGCGCGGTGAACACCCTGAAGAAACTGGAAGGCGGCCGCCTGCTCGGTGACAACACCGATGGTGCCGGATTGACCCGCGACCTGCAGGACAATGCCGGCTTCGCCCTGACCGGCAAGCGCATCCTCGTGCTCGGCGCCGGCGGCGCGGTGCGCGGCGTGCTCGAACCCTTCCTGGCGCAGAAGCCGGCCGTACTGGTGATCGCCAACCGCACCGTGGCCAAGGCCGAGCAGCTGGTGCGCGAATTCGCCGACCTCGGCCCGCTGGTCGCTGCCGGTTTCGACTGGCTCGACGCGCCGGTGGACCTGATCGTCAACGGCACCTCGGCCAGCCTCGGCGGCGAACTGCCGCCGATCGCACCGAGCCTGATCCAGCCGGGCCATACGCTTTGCTACGACATGATGTATGGCAAGGAGCCCACCGCCTTCAACCGCTGGGCCTTTGATCAGGGCGCGGCGCGCTGCCTGGATGGCCTCGGCATGCTGGTCGAGCAGGCCGCCGAAGCCTTCGAGCTATGGCGCGGCGTGCGCCCGAACACCGCGCCGGTGCTGGCCGAATTGCGCCGCCAGCTGGCGGGCTGAGGCGGCTCAATCCGGCACTGGCAGCGCCAGCGACTCCTTCACCTCTTCCATGACGATGTAGCTCTTCGACTCGCGCACGTGCGGCAGCTTGAGCAGGATGTCGCCGAGCAGCTTGCGGTAGCTGGCCATCTCGTTGATGCGCGCCTTCACCAGGTAGTCGAAGTCGCCGGACACCAGGTGGCATTCCAGCACGTGCGGCAGCTTGAGTACGGCGCGGCGGAATTCCTCGAAGGTGTCGCCGGACTTGTAGTCCAGGCTGATCTCGACGAACACCAGCAGGTTGGCCTTGAGCTGCTGCGGGTTGAGGCGGGCGTGGTAGCCCATGATGATGCCTTCGCGCTCCAGGCGGCGTACGCGCTCGGTGCAGGGCGTGGTGGACAGGCCCACGCGCTCGCCCAGTTCGGTAAAGCTGATGCGCCCGTCCTCCTGCAGGATGCGGAGGATGTTGCGGTCGATCTTGTCCAGTTCACGACGGCTTTGATGCTGGGTTCTCATGGGGAATCCGCCTCTGCAAAACGGCTTTTTGCCAAGAATTCTCGCCAAATATAGCTGTGTATATGGTGAAAAGCACTGCACGGCTCTCCCTATACTGCGCGCATCAACAACCCTGGTTCGTAACGTCCGTGCCTCAAGGCGCGGCGGGGAGAAAAGCATGCGTGTTCTGGTTCTCGGCAGTGGTGTCATCGGTACCGCCAGTGCGTACTACCTGGCCCGGCAGGGCCATGAGGTAGTGGTGGTCGATCGCCAGAACGGCCCGGCCCTGGAAACCAGCTTCGCCAATGCCGGCCAGGTGTCGCCCGGTTACGCTTCGCCCTGGGCCGCTCCGGGTGTGCCGCTGAAGGCCATCAAGTGGCTGCTGCAGAAGCATGCGCCGCTGGCGATCAAGGCCACCGGCGATGTCGATCAGTACCTGTGGATGGCGCAGATGCTGCGCAACTGCACCGCCGCCCGCTATGCGGTGAACAAGGAGCGCATGGTGCGTCTGTCCGAGTACAGCCGCGACTGCCTCGACGAGCTGCGTGCCGAAACCGGTATCGCCTATGAAGGTCGCCAGCTCGGCACCACCCAGCTGTTCCGCACCCAGGCCCAGGTCGACGCTGCCGCCAAGGACATCGCCGTGCTGGAAGCCTCCGGCGTGCCCTTCGAGCTGCTCGACCGTGACGCCATCGCCCGCGTCGAACCGGCCCTGGCCGGGGTCAAGCACAAGCTGGCCGGTGCCCTGCGCCTGCCCAACGATCAGACCGGCGACTGCCAGATGTTCACCACCAAGCTGGCGGACATGGCCAAGGCGCTCGGCGTCGAGTTCCGCTTCGGGCAGAACATCCAGCGTCTGGACGCCGTGGGCGACCGCCTCAATGGCGTGTGGATCGACGGCAAGCTGGAAACCGCCGACCGCTACGTGCTCGCCCTCGGCAGCTACAGCCCGCAGCTGCTCAAGCCGCTGGGCGTGCGCGCGCCGGTGTATCCGCTCAAGGGCTACTCGCTGACCGTGCCGATCACCAACGCCGAGATGGCGCCGACCTCGACCATCCTCGACGAGACCTACAAGGTGGCGATCACCCGTTTCGACAACCGCATCCGTGTCGGCGGCATGGCCGAGATCGCCGGTTTCGATCTGTCGCTCAACCCGCGTCGTCGCGAAACCCTGGAAATGATCACTGCCGATCTGTACCCGCAGGGCGGCGACCTGAGCCAGGCCGAGTTCTGGACCGGTCTGCGCCCGGCCACCCCGGACGGTACGCCGATCGTCGGTGCCACTGCCTACCGCAACCTGTTCCTCAACACCGGCCACGGCACCCTGGGCTGGACCATGGCCTGCGGCTCGGGCCGCCTGCTGGCCGATCTGATCGGCAGCAAGCGCCCGCAGATCAGCGCCGAGGGCCTGGATATCTCGCGCTACTCGGGCAAGAACCGCGAACTCGAGGCCGCGCCGCAGCCGCTGCGCACCTGATAGGCTGCGCGTCCCGTAATCGAAGGAGCTTTACCCTATGTCGATCCAGCGCCTGCATGTGGAAAAGCGCTACAGCGAAGTGGTAATCCACAACGGCACCGTCTACCTCGCCGGCCAGCTCGCCGACGACTACAGCGGCGACATCCGCCAGCAGACCCGCGAGACCCTGGCCAATATCGATCGCATGCTGGCCGAGGCCGGCAGCGACAAGAGCAAGATTCTTTCCGTGACCATCTACCTCAAGGACATGGACGCTCATTACGACGGCCTCAACGTCGAGTACGACGCCTGGATCGCCGAGGGTGCCGCGCCGGCACGTGCCTGCGTCGAGGCGAAGATGTACAAGCCCGAGGTGCTGGTGGAAATGATGGTGGTGGCTGCCCTGTAAGGTGAGCGCCCACCGGAGCGACGCCAAAAGTCGTTCCGGACTATTTTTTGTGTTGGCTTTTCGCCCGGCTGTCCCGCCGGGCATTTTTTTGACTGGCTACGCCAAACATCGCCCTTCAGCGAAGTATCGAGAGACCGCGAACCATGCGCCCTGCCCGTGCCCTGATCGACCTCGACGCGCTGCGTCACAACTACCAACTGGCCCGCGAACTGAGCGGCGCCCGCGCCCTGGCCGTGGTCAAGGCCGACGCCTACGGTCATGGCGCGGTACGCTGCGCCCAGGCTCTGCAGAGTGAGGCGGACGGCTTCGCCGCGGCCTGCATCGAAGAGGCCCTGGCCCTGCGCGAGGCCGGCATCCATGCGCCGATCCTGCTGCTCGAAGGCTTCTTCGAGGCGGACGAGCTGGCGCTGATCGACCAGCACGAACTCTGGTGCGTGGTGCATGCGCAGTGGCAGATCGAGGCCATCGAGCAGGCTCGCCTGAGCAGGCCGCTGACCCTCTGGCTCAAGCTGGATTCCGGCATGCACCGCGTCGGCCTGCACCCAGCCGAGTACCAGGAGGCCTATCGCCGTCTGCTGGCCAGCGGCAAGGTCGGCAAGATCGTGCTGATGAGCCACTTTGCCCGGGCCGACGAGCCCGAGTGCGAGCGCACCGTCGAGCAACTGGCGGTATTCCAGCAGGCCCGCCAGGGCCTGGCCGCCGAGGTCAGCCTGCGCAACTCGCCGGCCGTGCTCGGCTGGCCTGCGGTGCCGAGCGACTGGGTACGCCCCGGCATCATGCTGTACGGCGCCACCCCCTTCGAGCAGGCCCAGGAGCAGGCGGCGCGCCTGCAGCCGGTGATGACCCTGGAGTCCAAGGTCATCAGCGTGCGCGAACTGCCGGCCGGCGAGCCGGTGGGCTATGGTGCGCGCTTCGTCAGCGAGCGGCCGACCCGTGTCGGCGTGGTCGCCATGGGCTATGCCGACGGCTACCCGCGTCACGCCCCGACCGGCACGCCAGTGGCGGTGGATGGCCAGCTCACCCGGCTGATCGGTCGGGTATCGATGGACATGCTCACCGTGGATCTGACCGACCTGCCGCAGGCCGGCTTGGGCAGCCGCGTGGAGCTCTGGGGCAAGCAGGTGCTGGCTAGCGACGTGGCGATGGCTGCGGGCAGCATTCCCTACCAGATCTTCTGCAACCTGCGCCGGGCTCCGCTGCTCTATCTCGGGGGCTGAGATTGGCGGCTGTGGGCGAGCGTGAACGCCAGTGTTGTAAATTCCGAACGCTATGCCATGATACGGACACTTTTCCGCATCAATCCCAAGGGGGACACCAGCATTGGACGTCGGCGTTCGACTGCAATCGATCCGTAAGCTCAAAGGCCTTTCCCAGCGTGAACTCGCCAAGCGGGCGGGCGTCACCAACAGCACCATCTCGATGATCGAGAAGAACAGCGTAAGCCCCTCGATCAGTTCGCTGAAGAAGGTGCTCGGTGGCATTCCCATGTCGCTGGTGGAGTTCTTCTCCCTCGATCTGGAGCAGGAGAACCAGACCCAGGTGGTCTACCGGGCCTCCGAACTCACCGATATCTGCAGTGGCGCCATCACCATGAAGCTGATCGGCAAGGCGCATCCGAGCCGTGCCATCGCCTTCCTTGACGAGACCTATCCGGCAGGTGCCGATACCGGCGACGAGATGTATGCCCATGAGGGCGAAGAGGCGGGCATGCTGGTCGAAGGCAAGCTGGAGCTGACCGTCGGCAGCGAGGTGTTCGTGCTCGAGCCGGGCGACAGCTACTACTTCGAGAGCAGCAAGCCGCATCGCTTTCGCAACCCGTTCGACGAGCCGGCACGCTTGATCAGTGCCACCACGCCAGCGAACTTCTGATCAATAACCCTGCGACAATATGGGTTGTTTCGGCCGGGGCGGCTTGCCGTTATACTGTCGCCCGCTCGCGAATCCGTGGCCGCGGGCGTGACTAGCCACGAAGAGGGTGTACCGTGAATCTGATGAAGAAAATGCTGGCAGTACCGGCTGCCGTATTGGCCCTGTGGGCAGTGACTGCTCAGGCCACGACCGATGAAGCCATCGCCGAGCGCCTCAAGCCGGTGGGCGAAGTGTGCATCATGGGTGAAGAATGCAAGGGCGTCGGCGCCGTTGCCGTGGCCGCTGGCGGCGCACGCAGCACCGACGACATCATCGCCAAGCACTGCAACGCCTGCCATGCCGCCGGCGTGCTGGGCGCGCCGAAGATCGGCGACACCGCTGCCTGGAAAGAGCGTGCCGACCATCAGGGCGGCCTCGACGGCATCCTTGCCGCTGCCATCTCCGGCATCAACGCCATGCCGCCGAAAGGCACCTGCGCCGATTGCTCGGAAGACGAACTGCGCGACGCGATCAAGAAGATGTCCGGTCTGTAAGACCCGACGCTTCGCTGAAAAAACCGCCCTCTGGGCGGTTTTTTCGTTTAGAGCCTGCTCACGAGCTCGCGAGCTAGAGCCATACAAGGCGCAACGACCCACGGGAGTAACAGCCGAAGGCTGGCCCGAAGGGAGAGCGCCAGCGAATCAAATAGGCGAGGAACGCCCGGAGTCGCGCTCGACTTTACGAGCTGTAAATGAGCAGTACTCGCTTCGCTCGCCCCTCCGGGGCCGCACTAAAGTGCGTTAGCCGCAAGCGGCTTCCGACCGGGCTGGCGCTCCAGCCTGTTCTTAACGCAGTAGGGCCGACGCGCAGCAGATCGTGAGCAGGCTCTTAAGGCGATGGCATGCAACCATGCTGGTAGCCAGGCAGTCCAAGCATCATTCGTCAAGGATGCCGCGAGGAGCGCCAGATGCCGCACAGCTGTACCCTCGAACAAGCCGTCGATCATGTGCTCAGCGAGCTGGATGGGCCGATCCATCTCGGTCTGCCGCTTGGTCTGGGCAAGCCCAATCGCTGGGTCAATGCCCTGTACGCGCGGGTGCGCGAGATGCCCGAGCGGCAGCTGACGATCTACACCGCGCTGTGCCTGGGGCGGCCGCGGGCCGGGCAGGAGCTGCAGCGGCGTCTGCTCGACCCCTTCGTCGCGCGGGTCTACGGCGACTATCCCGAGCTGGACTTTCTCGCCGACCTGCACGCCGACAGCCTGCCGGCCAACGTGCGCGTGGAGCAGTTCTTCTTCCAGCCCGGCAGTCTGCTCGACTGCGAGCCGGCGCAGCAGGACTACATCAGCAGCAATTACAGCCACGTCGCCCGCGACCTCAATGCCAAGGGTCTGAACCTGGTGGCCCAGCTGGTGGCTGGCGATGACCAGCGGCCGGAGCATTTCAGCCTGAGCTGCAACCCGGACGTGACCCTCGACCTGCTGCCGTTGCTGCAGCGCCGCCGCGCCGCTGGCGAGAAGGTGCTCAGCGTCGCCCAGATTCACCACGACCTGCCCTACATGGCAGGCGACGCCCAGCTGCCGCGCGACACCTTCGACATCCACATCGTCGAGGACGAGCGGACCACGCTGTTCTCCACGCCGAACATGCCGGTGACGACCCAGGATCATTGCATCGGCCTGTTCGCCAGCACCCTGGTGCGCGACGGCGGCACGCTGCAGATCGGCATCGGTGCGATGGGCGACGCCCTGGCGGCGGCGCTGATCGCCAGGCAAGCCGACAATGCCCGCTACCGTGCGGTGCTGCAGGCGTTGCGCGGCGGCGAGGGCTGGGCCGGGGAAATCGCCGCCAACGGTGGCCTGGCGCCGCTCGAACAGGGGCTATACGGCTGCAGCGAGATGTTCGTCAACGGTTTGCTGGCATTGGCCGAGGCCGGCCTGCTGCGGCGTGCGGTCTATCCGGACCTGCGTCTGCAACGCCTGGCCCTGGCGGGCGCGCTGGATGCCTCGGGGCGCCCGCACAGCGTGCAGGCGCTGGCCGATGCCGGGTTGCCGGCGCGGCTGCAGCCTGGCGATCTTGGCTGGCTGTCTGGCAGCGGGTTGCTGCAGGGCGACCTGCAACTGGAGGAAGGCTGGCTGTATCTGCCGGATGGCAGCCGAACCGTGGCGGATCTGAGCGATCCGCAGACCCAGGTCTGTCTGGCGCCCTACCTGGGCGCGGCGCAGGGCGGCGTGGTGCTGCACGGCGGCTTCTTTCTCGGCCCGGGGGCCTTCTATAGCCGCCTGCGCGAACTGGATGACGCCGCGCGACAGCGCTTCGCCATGACCGGTATCCGCTACATCAACGAGCTGTACGGCCAGGAAGAGCTCAAGCGCCTGCAGCGCCGCGACGCGCGCTTCATCAATACGGTCTTCACCATGACCCTGCTCGGTGCGGGCGTCGCCGACCAGCTCGAGGACGGCCGGGTGCTCAGCGGCGTGGGTGGTCAGTACAACTTCGTCGCCCAGGCTCATGCGCTGGAGGGCGCGCGCTCCATCCTGCTGCTGCGCAGCTGGCGCGAGTCCGGCGGCCAGGTCAGTTCCAACATCGTCTGGGACTATGGCCACGCCACCATTCCGCGGCACCTGCGCGACATGGTGGTGACCGAATACGGCATCGCTGATCTGCGCGGCAAGACCGATGCCCAGGTGATCGAGGCGCTGCTCGCCATCAGCGACTCGCGCTTCCAGCCCGAGCTGATCGCCCAGGCCCAGCAGGCGGGCAAGCTGGCGGCCGATTTCCGCCTGGATGCGCGCTTCAGCAACAACCTGCCGGAGCGGCTGGACAAGGTGCGTGCGGACTTTCCCGCGCTGTTTCCCGAGTACCCGCTGGGCAGTGATTTCAGCAGCGTGGAGGCCGATCTGGTGCGCGCGCTGGGCTGGCTCAAGAGCAAGCTGCACCTGAGCGAGGCGCTCGAGCTGGGCAAGGCCACGCTCGATGCGCCTGAGCCGCTCGCCTATGCCGAACATCTGCGGCGCATGGGCCTGGAGGCGCCGGACGGCGTGCGCGAAACCCTCTACCAGCGGCTGTTGCTGGCGGGCCTGCAGGCCACCGCCTCGGCGTAGGCTTGCTTGGCTGCCCTGGTCATGCTGAGCGCCGGGGCAGCGATGTGCATCGACAGGCGCTCAGTCGAGAAAACGTACCTGGCCGTTTTCCAGCGCCGCGACCCGGGCCAGCGACTCGACGCGGTAGCCTTCGCTCTCCAGCAGGTTGCGGCCTTCCTGGAAGGATTTCTCGATGACGATGCCGATGCCGGCCACCTGGGCGCCGGCCTGCTGGATCAGGTCGATCAGCGCCTTGGCGGCGTGACCGTTGGCGAGGAAGTCGTCGATCACCAGCACCTTGTCGGCAGCGGTCAGGTGACGGGCGGAAATGGCGATGGTGCTTTCGGTCTGTTTGGTGAAGGAGAACACCTTGGAGATCAGCAGGTCGTCCTTGAGCGTCAGCGACTGGAACTTGCGCGCGAAGATCACCGGGATGCCCAGCTCGAGGCCGGCCATCACCGCCGGGGCGATGCCGGAGGCCTCGATGGTGACGATCTTGGTGATGCCCTGGCCGGCGAAGCGCTGGGCGAACTCGTGACCGATCTGCTGCATCAGCGCCGGATCGATCTGGTGGTTGAGGAAGGCGTCGACCTTCAGCACCTGATCGGAAAGGACGATGCCTTCGCTGAGTATCTTCTGTTTCAAGGATTCCATGGCGCTTCCCCGGCCGGCTGAAAGCGGCGGATTTTCGCTCAAAACGCCCGGCAATGTGTAGTGATACCTAAGGCTGCCCGACAGTCGTAGGCATCTGATCGGTCGGACAGGTTATCCGGGCCGGCGGGACCCGGTCAGGCGCTCTTGGTCAGACGGCGCAGGATGTCCTTGGGAATGCCGCGCGTATCCAGGGGCAGCTTGTCCGGCGCTGGCTCCAGGCCCAGTTCGTAGAGCCAGTTGAGCGCAAATTCGCGCAGTTGCTTGAGCTCGAAGGCCTGCCATTGCTCACGCAGCGCCGGAAAGGCCTCGATCTCGTAGTCGAACGAGCGCAGCGGCTTGCGGCCGGTCAGCGCGGCACTGAGCAGGGGATGGGCATGCACATCGTCGAGGGTGAACAGGAAGGACTCGCGCATGGCCACGCGCTGCGGCACGTCGAGGTTGGGTATGCGCGTATAGCGATCCGGCTCGAGTTCCACTTGCTGGCGCTCCTCGCTGTACTGGTCTTCTGCAGGCAGGGTCAGGACCTTGCCGCTTTCCAGATCCAGCCAGTTTTCCTGCTGTTCGCGGCCGTTGATCAGTCGAGTCAGGGCATCAATGTCGAGCGTGAATGTGCGCATGGTTCCAGCCCCTGTTTCTGAACGATGTCTTCTTCTGACTGGCAAATACGACGAGGGTGCCAGCGGCATTGGAGTGGTGGGCCGAAGCCCACCGACCAGCGACCATACACCAGCGCGGTAGGGTGGGCCGGGTGGCGATCCGCTTTGGCCCACCAGACAGCAAGAGCCGGTTTCAGCGCTTGAGTAGCGCGCGCATGTTGGCCAGGGCGTCGTTGCCGCGCGCGGCCTTCACTTCCACCGGCGCTTCCTCCAGGCCTTCCCACACCAGATCTTCCGGCGGCAGCTCGTCGAGGAAACGGCTCGGCGAGCAGTCGATCACCTCGCCGTACTGCTTGCGCTTGGCGGCGAAGGTCAGGGTCAGGTTGCGTTTGGCGCGGGTGATGCCGACATAGGCCAGGCGCCGCTCTTCCTCGATGGTGTCGGCCTCGATGCTGGAGCGGTGCGGGAGGATCTCCTCCTCGAAGCCGATGATGTACACCGAGGGGAACTCCAGGCCCTTGGAGGCGTGCATGGTCATCATCTGCACGCCCTCGGCGCCTTCTTCCTCCTCCTGCTGGCGCTCGAGCATGTCGCGCAGCACCAGTTTGCCGATGGCGTCCTCGATGGTCATGTCGCCGTCTTCGTCGCGCTCCAGGGTGTTCTTCAGCGCGTCGACGAGGAACCAGACGTTGCCCATGCGCGCGTCGGCCACCTTGTCGCTGGAGGCGTTCTGCCGCAGCCAGTTCTCGTAATCGATGTCCATGACCATGCTGCGGATGGCGGCGATCGGGTCGTTCTGCGCGCACTCCTGGCGCACGCGGTCCATCCAGCGGGTGAAGCGCTGCAGGCGCTCGGTGAAGCGCGCGTCGAGGTGTTCGCCGAGGCCGATCTCGCCAGCCGCGGCGTACATGCTGATCTTGCGCTCGCTGGCATAGTTGCCGAGCTTTTCCAGGGTGGTCGAGCCGATCTCGCGGCGCGGCACGTTGATCACGCGCAGGAAGGCGTTGTCGTCGTCCGGGTTGACCAGCAGGCGGAAGTAGCTCATCAGGTCCTTCACCTCCTGGCGGGCGAAGAAGCTGGTGCCCCCGGAGAGGCGATAGGGAATCTGGTGGTGCTGCAGCTTCAGCTCCATCAGCTTGGCCTGGTAGTTGCCGCGGTAGAGGATGGCGAAGTCGCTGTAGGGGCGCTGGGTGCGCAGGTGCTCGGTGAGGATTTCCAGCGCCACCCGCTCGCACTCGGCCTCCTCGTTGCGCGTGCGGATCACGCGAATCTCGTCGCCATGGCCCATCTCCGACCACAGCTGCTTCTCGAACACGTGGGGGTTGTTGGCGATGAGGATGTTGGCGCACTTGAGGATGCGGCTGGTGGAGCGGTAGTTCTGCTCCAGCATCACCACCTTCAGCGACGGATAGTCCTCTTTGAGCAGCATCAGGTTTTCCGGGCGCGCGCCGCGCCAGGCGTAGATCGACTGGTCGTCGTCACCGACCACGGTGAACTGGTTGCGCATGCCCACCAGCATCTTCACCAGCAGGTACTGGCTGGCGTTGGTGTCCTGGTATTCGTCCACCAGCAGGTAGCGGATGCGGTTCTGCCACTTCTCGAGGATGTCGGGGTGCTCCTGGAAGAGCTTGACCGGCAGCAGGATAAGGTCGTTGAAGTCCACCGCGTTGTACGCCTTGAGCGTGCGCTGGTAGTGCAGGTAGACGATGGCCGCGGTCTGCTCCTTGGGCCCGCGCGCCTTGGCCAGCGCCTCGTCGGGCAGGATCAGGTCGTTCTTCCAGCTGTCGATGAGGTTCTTCACCTCGTCGGCCCCGTCGTCGCCGGCGTATTCCTTCTGCATGATGTCGGTGAGCAGCGCCTTGATGTCGCCGTCGTCGAAGATCGAGAAACCGGGCTTGTAGCCCAGGCGCGCGTACTCCTTGCGGATGATGTTCATGCCCAGGTTGTGGAAGGTGGACACGGTCAGCCCGCGCGCCTCGCTGCCGCGCAGCAGGGTGCCGACGCGCTCCTTCATCTCGCGCGCGGCCTTGTTGGTGAAGGTCATGGCGACGATGTGTCGCGCCTGGATGCCGCAGTTCTGCACCAGATGGGCAATCTTGCGGGTGATCACGCTGGTCTTGCCGGAGCCTGCACCGGCGAGCACCAGAAGTGGGCCGCCGACGTAGTTCACGGCCTCTTGTTGCCGGGGATTCAGTCGGGACATGGGATCGATCACTGGGAAAAGGCCGCGCATTTTAACAGGCCTGGCCGCTTGTGCCGCGACCGTCCGGAACTGTGGCCTGGTGCACGTATTTGATGGGCGGCGCGCTTGGTTATTCAGCCGATTGCAGTACTCTGGTGGCACTTGCCGGTTTTTTGGCTATACCTCAGGATGTGCTCTACCTTTCACACGGATGTGGTTGATTAGACGTCGATTACGACGCGCTCAGGCGACGCGATTCGCCATCACTTCAGTGTTGTTGGGGGAGGTTGCTTGTCCACGCTCGTCGAACCCTCGCGGTTAGTCCTGCTGGCGGATACGTCCGATTGGGCCGAATTGTTGCGCGAGCAACTCAGCGCCCTGGGCAGCCCATCTCCGCTGATCACGGCGCCGTCCTGGGCGGCTGCCAGCACGCTGTTCGACGACCACGCCAGCGGCTTGTTGCTGACCACCGCCGATCGCCTTCCCGACCCTCATCAATGCCCCTTGCCGATCGTCCTGCTGCTCGACGAGGAACCCGTCGAAGAGCCCAGCGGCGTCAGTGACTGGCTGGTGCGCGGCAGCCTCAACCTCGACGTGCTGCGCCGCTGCCTGCGCTACGTGCGCGAGCAGGGCAATCTGCGTCAGACCCTGCAGCGCCTGGCCGAGCAGGACCCGCTGACCGGCATCGCCAACCGTCAGGGTTTCCAGACCCTGCTCGCCGCGCGCCTGGCCGAATGCAACGGTCGCGGCCTGGTGCTCGGCCATCTCGATCTGGACAACTTCCGCCACGCCAACGACGCCCTCGGCTATCAGGCTGGTGATCGCCTGATCCTGCAGGTGGTGGCGCGCCTGAAGAGCCTGCTGCAGCCCTGCGATCAGATCGCCCGCCTGGGCAGCGACGAATTCGCCCTGCTGCTCGATGTGCGCCGCGATCCGCTGCGGGTCGAGAGCCTGGCCGAGCGCATCACCGAGGTGCTGGCCGAGCCCTACTGGGTCGATGGCGAGAGCCTGCTGATCGGTTGCAGCCTGGGCCTGGCCCATGCCCGTGCGGGCGAGGGGGCCGATCCCTTGCTGTGGCACGCGCACATCGCCATGCAGCAGGCCAAGAGTCAGCAGGGCTGCGTGTTCCATGTCTACGACGAGCGCCTCAACCGCAGTGCGCGCAGTCAGGCCGATCTGGAAGGCGAGCTGCGCCGCGCCCTGCGCCGCGACGAACTGGAGCTGCATTATCAACCGCGCCTGTGCCTGCAGAGCGGGCGCATCGTCGGCCTGGAGGCGCTGGTGCGCTGGCAGCACGGCGAGCGAGGCCTGCTCTCGCCCAACGAATTCGTGCCGCTGGCCGAGGAAACGGGGCTGATCGTGCCGCTCGGCTACTGGGTCATCTCCCGCGCCCTGCGCGACATGCAGTGGCTGCGCGGGCGTGGCCTGCCGGCCCTGCACATGGCGATCAACCTGTCGTTCCGCCAGTTCCAGGACAGTCAGCTGCTGCCGACCCTCAGCCGCCTGATCGAGGAGCGCGGGGTGGATGCGCAGTGGCTGGAGTTCGAACTGACCGAGACCGCGGTGATGCGGCGCAGCGATCAGGTGCAGCAGACCATGCTGGCCCTGGGGCGGCTGGGCGTGCGTTTTTCGCTGGACGACTTCGGCACCGGCTTCTCTTCCTTCGTCCATCTCAACAGCCTGCCCATCACCCTGTTGAAGATCGATCGCAGTTTCGTCGGCGGCATGGGCGCGCGCGCCGAGAATCGCCAGTTGGTGCGGGCGATGATCAACCTGGCGCACAACCTCAATCTGGAAGTGGTGGCCGAAGGGGTGGAAAACATCGAGCAACTGGACATGCTGCGCCAGTTCGGTTGCGATCAGGTTCAGGGCTACCTGATCAGCAAGGCCGTGCCGCTGGCCGAGCTGGCGCGTTTCCTGGTGTTCGGTCAGCGCCAGCCGCTGCTGGCGGTAACGCCGTCCTGACACCAGGGGTGCGCCGCGCGCACCGCCCATGCCATCAGGACAGGCAAACTTCGCCGTCGACCCTGTCCTGCCGCTGCAGGCGTGCCGTCTTCCACTGGAAGCCCAGCACCAGGCCGCTCGCGGTCACCGCCAGGCCGGCCGCCAGCCCCCACCAGACGCCCTGTGCGCCCCAGCCGAGGGCGAAGGCCAGCAGCCAGGCCAGCGGCGCGCCCACGCACCAGTAGCCGGCCAGGCCGATCACCAGGGTCGTGCGACCGTCGTTCAGCCCGCGAATGGCGCCCATGGCGATGCTCTGCAGGCCATCGAACAGCTCGAACCAGGCGGCGATCGCCAGCAGGCTGACCGCCAGGGTCACGATCTCGGCAAAGGCCGGATCGTGACGGTCGAGAAACAAACCGATGATCCATTCCGGCAGCAGCCAGAACAGCAGGGCGAACAGCAGCATCAGCGCCGCGCCCAGACCCATGCCCAGATGACCGCTGAGGCGCGACAGCGGCAGACGCCCGGCACCGTAGTGCAGGCCGACGCGGAAGGTCACGGCATAGGACAGGCCCTGCGGCACGATGAAGGCCAGTGCCACGGTCTGCATGGCGATCTGATGCGCCGCCAGCTGTACGCTGCCCAAAGCGCCCATGCACAGGGTGGCAAAGGTGAACAGCCCCTGCTCGGCGGCGTAGGTGCCGCCGATGGGCAGGCCCAGGCGCAGCAATGAGCGCATCTGCGCGCGCTGCGGGCGGCCCAGGCCGCTGCGCAAGCCGTACAGGCGGTAGTGCGGCGCACGCAGGATGTACAGCGCCAAGGCCAGGGCCATGCCGGTGCTGACCAGCGCCGTGGTCATGCCGATGCCGCCCAGGCCCAGGCCCAGGCTGGGCAGGCCGAACCAGCCCTTGATCAGTGCATAGTTGATGACGAAGTTGGCCGCCGTGCCGGCGATGCTGATGGCCATCACCGGGCCGGGATGGCCGATGGCGCTGGTGAAACCGCGCAGGGCCATGAAGCACAGGTAGCCGGGCAGGGCCAGCGACAGCGGGCGCAGGAACTCCATGGCCAGACCCGCGGCATCGGGCGCCTGGCCCAGATGCGGCAGCAGCGGGCCCAGGCCATTGAGGCACAGCGCGCTGACCATGCCCAGCAGCAGCGCCAGCCACAGGCCGTTCTGCAGCAGGCGGGTGACCCCTTGCGGATCGCCGGCGCCATGGCGGATGGCGACCAGGCTGCCCACGGCGGCGATCACCCCGGTGCAGAAGATCGAGAAGATGAAGTAGCAGGTGGCGCCCAGCGCGCCGCCAGCCAGCTGCTTGGGGCCGAGCATCGCCATCATCAGCGTATCGGTGAAGATCATCAGCGCGTGGGCCAGCTGGGCGGAGATCAGCGGGCCGGCCAGGCGCAGCAGCGCGCCCAGCTCGTGACCAAGAGAATTCTTCATGATGAGTAAAACTTCGGCAGGATAAGCAGCCCCGGACTGTCGGGGAATGCGTGATGACAGCTATTCTGTGGTTTTAGTCGGATGCTCACAAAAGGAAAAAAGCCATGCGAGGCATGACTAAAACTCATGGATGGATGCCATGAATCGTCGCCTGCCACCGCTGTATGCGCTGCGCGCCTTCGAGGCCGCGGCCCGCCACGCGTCCTTCACCCGCGCCGCCGAAGAGCTGGCCATCACCCAGAGTGCGGTGAGCCGGCATATCCGCACGCTGGAGGACTACTTCGGCTGCCGCCTGTTCGAGCGACGTGGCCGCGTTCTGCAACTGACCGACCCTGCGCGTGCGCTGCTGCCGGGGCTGAGCGAGGGCTTCGATGCCCTGGAGCGTGCCAGTGCGGCGCTGCGCGCCGATGATCAGGTGCTGCGTCTGAAGGCGCCCTCGACCCTGACCATGCGCTGGCTGCTGGCGCGCCTGTCGCACTTTCGCCTGGCCAACCCCGACAGCGAGGTGCAGCTGACCAGCGCCTGGATGGATGTCGACAAGGTGGACTTTCGCCACGAGCCCTTCGACTGCGCGGTGCTGCTGTCCGATGGCCAGTTTCCGGATGAATGGGAAAGCGTGCTGCTGTTCGAGGAATGGCTGACCCCGGTGTGCGCGGCCGCGGACACCGAAGCCGGCCCCTGGTCGTTGGCGCGTCTGCAGGCGGCTGAGCAACTGCACCCGACCCCGGATCGCCGCGACTGGCGGCGCTGGTTGCAGGTCACCGGCCTGGGCGAGCGCATACCGCTGAAGACCGGTCAGCTGTTCGACATGCTCGAGCTGGGCATAGTCGCGGCGGCGCGCGGCTATGGCGTGTCCATCGGCGATCTGCTGATGGTGGCGGAGGACGTCAATGCCGGCCGGCTCGGCCTGCCCTGGCGTCAGGCGGTGTTCAGCGGGGCCAGCTACTACCTGGTATGGCCCAGGACGCACCGCGCCCAGGCGCGCCTGCAACGGCTGCGCGACTACCTGCTGGCGGAGGTGGCGGCGATGCGTTTGCCGGAGGTGGAGCGGCTGTAACGGCTGCGGCCTAGTCGGTCCCTGGTGCGCACGGCCACCCTACGGGATGGGCCGCGCTCGGAACCGTAGGGTGCGCCGTGCGCACCGGCAAGCTCTCATCCCATCCCCGGTCGGTACTGCAGCGCCTCGGCCAGATGCGTGCGTGCGATCTGCCGCTCGTCGGCCAGGTCGGCCAGGGTGCGCGCCACCTTGAGCACCCGGTGCGCGGCGCGCAGCGACAGGCCGAGGCGTTCGCAGGCATTTTCCAGCCAGTGACGATCCGTCTCGCTCAGGGCGCAGTGCTGGCGCAGCCCCGGCAGGTCGAGAAAGGCGTTGGCCACGCCCTGGCGCTGCAACTGCAACTCGCGCGCCCGCGCCACCTTGGCCGCCGCCTCCGCGGTGCTTTCGCCATCCTGCGCCGGCACCTCCAGCGCCGTGCTTTCGCGCGCCACGGTCAGGTGCAGGTCGATGCGGTCGAGCAGCGGTCCGGACAGCTTGGCGCGGTAGCGCTGGATCTGCTCCGGGGTGCAGCGGCAGCGGTTGCTCGCATCGCCCAGGTAGCCGCAGGGGCAGGGGTTCATCGCCGCCACCAGTTGAAAGCGCGCGGGAAAGCGTACCTTGTCGCGGGCCCGGGCGATGACGATATGGCCGCTCTCCAAGGGTTCGCGCAGCACCTCCAGAACCTTCCTGTCGAACTCGGGCAACTCGTCGAGGAACAGCACCCCCTGATGCGCCAGGGTGATTTCGCCGGGCTGCGGGCGACTGCCGCCGCCGACCAGGGCCGGCCCCGAGGCGCTATGGTGCGGTGTGCGAAAGGGGCGCTGCGGCCAGTGCTGCAAAGGCGTATGGCTGGCCACCGAATGGATCGCGGCGACCTGCAGTGCCTCGCTTTCGTCCAGCGGCGGCAGCAGGCCGGGCAGGCGGCTGGCCAGCAGCGTCTTGCCGGTGCCGGGTGGGCCGCTGAGCAGCAGGTTGTGCGAGCCGGCAGCGGCGACCAGCAGGGCGCGCTTGGCCGCCAGCTGGCCCTGGACTTCCGCGAGGTCCGGGTATGGCAGGCTCTGGCGTAGCAGCCCCTGCGCCTGATAGGGCGCGAGCGGGGCGCTGCCGTTGAGGTGCGCGGCGATCTGCAGCAGGTGATCGACGGCGATCACCTTCAGGCCCGAGGCCAGGCTGGCTTCCTCGGCATTGGCCGCCGGCACCAAGAGAGTGCGGCCGGCCGCGCGCGTGGCCAGTGCAGCCGGCAGTACGCCCTGTACCGGACGCACGGCGCCGGACAGCGCCAGTTCGCCCAGGCATTCGTATTCATCGAGGCTGGCTGCCGGCACCTGGCCGCTGGCGGCAAGAATCCCCAGGGCGATCGCCAGATCGAAGCGACCGCCGTCCTTCGGCAGATCCGCCGGGGCCAGGTTGAGGGTGATGCGTCGATTGGGGAATTCGAAGGCGGCGTTGAGGATGGCGCTGCGCACGCGGTCCTTGCTTTCCTTGACCGCGGTTTCCGGCAGGCCGACTAGGGTCAGTGCCGGCAGGCCGTTGGCCAGGTGCGCTTCGACGGTAACGGCCGGGGCTTCGACGCCGACCTGGGCGCGGCTGTGAACGATGGCCAGGGACATGATCGCTCCTTGATCGGTCCCACCTCCTGTTGGATCAGTCGGTGGGTGGGTTCAGCTTGGCTTCCAGTTCGGCAACCTTGGCTTCCAGCGCTTCGAGGCGGGCGCGGGTTCGGGCCAGGACCACCATCTGGCTGTCGAATTCTTCACGGCTGACCAGCTCCAGCTTGCTGAAGCCGCTTTGCAGCAGCGCTTTGAACTGAGCCTCCAGTTCGGCGCGCGGCAGCGGGCTGTCGCCGCTGAACAGGCGCGAGGCGTGGCTACTGAGGGTGTCGAGCAGGGCTTTGGGCGGCAGCATGGTCGGGTTCCGAGTACAGACGGCCGGCAGTGTAGCACGCAGCTGTACATGAGACGTTCCGGGGCGAGCTGCACAATTTTTGAGCATCGCCAAGACGGGCGACGCACCAAATTTGTGCGTATGACTTGCCTCCAGCCTGAGCCCGATGCCGCGGTTTGCCGTTAAAAGCTTGATACGCGGCACTTTTACGGGAGCTGGCAAGCTTTCTGCTTGGAGCCCAGCGACGCATGCACCGATGCAGTTCCGGTGCGGCAGGCGAAGCGGGGGAGTGTTTCGTCGGGAGCGGTTGGTGGGTATCGGCCACGCCAGGCTGGGGCGGCCGGTGCATTACAAAAGCCAGACACTGCGCTTAGACTTGAGCCGGGTTCGTAATTCCTGGGGCAAGTCCACCTTACACGGGAGAGAGTTTCATGAAGCTAGTCACTGCCATCATCAAGCCGTTCAAGCTGGACGACGTGCGCGAGTCGCTGTCGGAGATCGGCGTGCAGGGCATTACCGTCACCGAGGTCAAGGGCTTCGGCCGCCAGAAAGGCCACACCGAGCTGTATCGCGGCGCCGAGTACGTGGTCGACTTCCTGCCCAAGGTGAAGATCGACGTGGCCATCGCTGACGACCAGCTGGATCGCGTGATCGAGGCCATCACCAAGGCGGCCAACACCGGCAAGATCGGTGACGGCAAGATCTTCGTGGTCAACCTGGAACAGGCGATTCGCATCCGTACCGGCGAAACCGATACCGACGCGATCTAAGCCGCCTCCGAACCCCAAGCCCCAGGAGTAAAACCCATGACTCTGCGAACTTTCGCAGGGCTAGGAGCCCTTTTGTCCTCGAATTCCGGCCATGCGCTGTGTTCGAGGGCGGATGCCGGAGCTGGCGATGCCGTCGCCGCTCTGCTGTGCCAGACCCTCTCAGGTCTCGCGCTCCATGATGGGAACGCCTGGTCGCCTTGCGGCGCAAGGGGTTCAGCGATCCAGATCGAGCGTGACAACTACCTGTAAAGCATGCGGAACGCGTCCGGCGCCAACCTGGACGTTTCAACCGAATAGCGCACAACAAAAGCGCCGGCAAGAGGTGAAAAATGGATAACACAGCATTGACTGCATTGCAGTACGGCTTCGATACCTTCTACTTTCTGATCTGTGGTGCCCTGGTGATGTGGATGGCGGCGGGTTTTGCCATGCTCGAATCCGGCCTGGTGCGCGCCAAGAACACCACCGAGATCCTGACCAAGAACGTCGCGCTGTACGCCGTGGCCAGCGTCATGTACCTGGTGATCGGCTACCACATCATGTATTCCAGCCCGGAAGGCGGCATCCTGCCGAGCCTGGGCTTCCTGATCGGTGACGAGAACACGGCCGAGGCCGTTCTGGCCGGTGGCGACGACGCCCCCTACTACTCGACCCGTTCGGACTTCTTCTTCCAGGTGGTATTCGCCGCGACCTGCATGTCGATCGTTTCCGGCGCCGTTGCCGAGCGCATGAAGCTGTGGGCCTTCCTCGCCTTCGCCGTGGTCATGACCGGCTTCATCTACCCGGTTCAGGGCTTCTGGAAATGGGGTTCGGGCTTCCTCAACGAAGCCGGCTTCCTCGACTTCGCCGGTTCCGGCGTGGTGCACATGGCCGGTGCTTCCGCTGCGCTGGCCGGTGTCCTGCTGCTCGGTGCACGCAAGGGCAAGTACGGCTCGAACGGTCAGGTCAACGCCATTCCTGGCTGCAACCTGCCGCTGGCGACCCTGGGTACCTTCATCCTGTGGATGGGCTGGTTCGGCTTCAATGGCGGCTCGCAGCTGAAGATGAGCACCATCGAGGATGCCAACGCCGTGGCTCAGGTGTTCGTCAACACCAACATGGCCGCCGCCGGTGGCCTGATCGCCGCACTGATCGTGGCACGCATCCTGTTCGGCAAGGCCGACCTGACCATGGCCCTCAACGGTGCTCTGGCCGGCCTGGTGGCCATCACCGCTGAACCTCTGACCCCGAGCGCCCTGCAGGCCACCCTGATCGGCGGCGTCGGTGGCGCGCTGGTGGTGTTCTCCATCCTCGGTCTGGACAAGGTCAAGATCGACGATCCGGTCGGCGCCATCTCCGTACACGGCGTGGTCGGCGTCTGGGGTCTGCTGGCGGTCTGCCTGACCAACAGCGACGCCACGCTGGGCGCTCAGCTGCTGGGCATCGCCAGCATCTTCGCCTGGGTCTTCGTCGCCAGCCTGATCGTCTGGAGCATCATCAAGGCGGTGATCGGCCTGCGCGTCAGCGAAGAGGAAGAATACGAGGGTGTGGATATCGCCGAGTGCGGTATGGAGGCCTACCCGGAATTCACCAACAAGTGACACGCCGGTAAATCACAAAGGGCGCCTTCGGGCGCCCTTTGTTTTTTCCGGCGCCGCGCTAGAATGCGCGCGCTGGAGCCAACGGGAGTGAACCTGGGATGTGGCAGCAACGCATTATCAGTCTGCGTCCGCGTGAGCGAGGTTTCCATCTGGTGACCGAGGAAGTGCTGGAATTATTGCCGGAACTGTCGCAAGTGCGTGTCGGTCTGTTGCATCTGTGGCTGCAGCACACCTCGGCGTCCTTGAGCGTCAACGAGAATGCCGACCCTGCGGTGCGTCGCGATTTCGAACGCTTCTTCAACCGCCTGGTACCGCAGGGTGAGGCGGGCTACGAACACGATTACGAAGGGCCGGACGATCTGCCCGCGCACTTCAAGAGCAGTCTGCTGGGCTGTGCGCTGCAGCTGCCGATACAGGATGGACGCTTGGCGTTGGGCACCTGGCAGGGCATCTACCTGGGCGAGCACCGCGATCATGGCGGTAGTCGGCGAGTGGTGGCGACCCTGTACGGGGAGGCTATTTGAATTTTTTCCGGCCGGGCAGTGAAGGCTGCACGGCTGGGCTATAACTAACCTGCTTTTCGCAAGTCATGAGGTTGAACATGAGCGACGAAGACCTGGAACAAGACGATCTGGAAGGGGCTGACGAGGACGACGGTGAGGAGCTGGCTGCCGCCGACGACGGTGACAGTGGCGACGACGACGGCGATGGCGAGATCGTAGCCAGCGGCAAGAAGAGCAAGGCCAAGGCCGTCGAAGTCGACGAGATGCCCAGCATCGAGGCCAAGCAGAAGGAGCGCGATGCCCTGGCTCGAGCGATGGAGGAGTTCCTCGCCCGTGGCGGCAAGGTGCAGGAGGTGGAGCCCAACGTGGTCGCCGACCCACCCAAGAAGCCCGACAGCAAATACGGCAGCCGCCCCATCTGAGGACGGCACGCCACAAGAAACCCGCCCCTGTGGCGGGTTTTTTGTGTTCAGTGGTGCGGGGTCGCGTAGGGTGCGCCGTGCGCACCGGTCTTGTTTGTCTATCAGGCGGTGCGCACGGCGCACCCTACGGGAGTCAGCGTGTCCAGCTGCCCAGCAGCGCCGGCAGCTCGGCCAGGCTGGCGATCTGCGCATCCGGCGTGGTTTCGCCTTCCCAGATGCGCCCTTGCGGGTTGAACCAGATCGCCCGCATGCCGGCCGCCTGGGCACCGGCGATATCGTCGCTGGGGTGATCGCCGATATGCACGGCGCGTTCGGCGGCCACGCCGCCTGCGCGGCTGAGGGCTTCGCGGAAGGGTTTCGGATCGGGTTTGCCGATGCCCAGCTCTTCGGCGCACAGGGCGAAGCGGAAATACTCCGATAGTCCCAGGCGGCGCACATCGGCATTGCCGTTGGTGATCACCCCGAGCATGAAGCGCTCGGCCAGGGCTTCCAGCGTCGGGTGCACTTCGGCGAATAGCTCGACCTGATGGCGGGCGTTGAGAAACACCTGAAAGCCGGCTTCGGCCAGTGCCTGTGCCTCACCGTGCGGATAACCCGCCTCTTCCAGGGCATGAAACAGAATGCGCCGGCGCAGCTCGCTCAGGCGGTGCTTGAGCATGGGCTCCGCGTTGAGCAGGCGGCTGCGTACCGTCCACAGGTGCTCGACCGGCACCGCGCCCAGGCGCGGCGCATGCAGGGCCAGCCAGTTGCGCAGGGCCGCCTCGGCGTCCTGCATCACCGGCGTGACGTCCCACAGGGTGTCGTCGAGGTCGAAGGTGATCAGTTCAATGCTCATTCGGAACCGCCTTTGCGCTTGGCGCGCGGATGGGCCTGATCATAGACAGTGGCCAGGTGCTGGAAGTCCAGGTGGGTGTAGATCTGCGTGGTGGCGATGTCGGCGTGGCCGAGCAGCTCCTGCACCGCGCGCAGGTCCTGTGAGGATTCCAGCATATGACTGGCGAAGCTGTGGCGCAGCATGTGCGGATGCAGGTGCTGGCCCAGCTCGCGTACGCCGGCCTGGCGCACGCGCAGCTGCACCGCGCGCGGCCCCAGGCGGCGTCCCTGCTGGCTGATGAACACGGCGCCATCGCTGGGGCCTGCCAGCTTGCGCAGCGGCAGCCACTGCTCCAGGGCCTGGCGCGCCATGCTGCCGACCGGCAGCTCGCGCGTCTTGTTGCCCTTGCCGCGCACGCGCACCAGGCCGGCCGGCAGGTCGAGACCATCGAGATCGAGGCCGACCAGCTCCGACAGGCGCAGGCCGGAGGAATAGAACAGCTCGAGCATGGCCTGATCGCGGCGGGCGATGAAGTCGTCCTCCACCGCACCGTCGAGCAGCTGCGCACTGCGGTCGGCGTCCAGCGTGCGCGGCAGGCGGCGTTCGCGTTTCGGCGGGCTCAGGCCGGCGGCCGGGTCGTGGCGGCACAGGCCCTCGCGCAGCAGGTATTGGTACAGGCCGCGGGTGGCCGAGAGCAGGCGTGCGAGGCTGCGGCTGGCCAGGCCCTGGGCATGCAGGCGGGCGATCAGGCGGCGCAGGCTGCGGGTATCCAGCGCGGCCCAGTCGCTCAGGCCTTCCGCTTCGCAGAAGGCCAGCAGCTTGCCGAGATCACGGTGGTAGCCGTCGAGGGTATGCACCGACACCTGGCGCTCGCGGCGCAGGTGTTCAAGGTAGGCGTCGAGATGGGCTTCAAGTGTCACGTGCCGGGTTCCGAACGGACCGATGGTGGATGAGCTGTGCGCCATCCACCCTACACGATCTAGCGTACCGAGCGCAGCGGTGTGGAAAAACTCGGCACCACGCGCGCCAGCACTTCGGCGATATAGCCGAGGAACAGGGTGCCCAGCGAGCTCTTGTAATGCTGCGGGTCGGCGCTGCCGATGGCCAGCACGCCATGCAGGCCCTGGTGACTGAGGCTGACCACGGCAGCGGAGCCGACCTGGGCGGCCTCGTCCTTGCCGAAGAGGAATTCCAGCTCGTGCGGACGCAGCACGCCGCAGATGGTCTTGCCGCCGCTGAGCAGGCCGCCGATCTGCTGGTGGGCTTCGGCCGAACTAACCGAGCGGCCCACCGGCAGCTTGCTGTCGCTGAACAGGATCAGGCCGACGAAAGGCACCTGAAACTCGCGACGCAGGCTGTCCTCCACTGCGCCGACCACCTCTTCCAGGCTGCCGGCATCGAGCAGGTCGAGCACCAGGCGACGGGTCTTGTCGAACAGACGGTCGTTGTCGCGGGCCACGTCCATCAGCTGGCCGAGGCGGTGGCGCATCTCGATGTTGCGTTCGCGCAGCAGCTTGACCTGGCGTTCGACCAGCGACACGGCATTGCCGGGCTGGTGCGGAATACGCAGTTCCGGAATCAGCTCCTCATGGTCGATGAAGAATTCCGGATGCAGGCGCAGATAGGCCGCGACGGTTTCCGAATCGAGCGGTTTGGGCGAATCCTGCTGGTCGGTCATAGGCGAACCTGTCCTTCGTATACGCGGGCAGCGGGCCCGGTCATCATAACCGGCTGACCTTCGCCTGCCCATTCGATGGACAGTTTGCCGCCTGGCAGTTCCAGTTGCACGGGCGAATCCATCCAGCCCTGGCGAATCGCCGCGACCGCGGCGGCGCAGGCGCCGGTGCCGCAGGCCTGGGTTTCGCCGGCGCCGCGCTCCCACACGCGCAGGCGCGCATGCTTGCGGTCCAGCACCTGCAGGAAGCCGACGTTGACCCGCTGCGGAAAGCGCGGGTGATGTTCCAGCTTCGGTCCGAGGGTGTGCACCGGGGCGCTGTCGACGTTGTCGACGCGCAGCACGGCATGCGGGTTGCCCATCGACAGCGCAGCCAGCTCGACGCTCTGACCTTCGACGTCGACGCGATAGGTCAGCGCCGCCTGCTCGGCCTGGAACGGCACCTGCGCCGGCTCCAGACGCGGTGCGCCCATGTTGACGCAGACCTGGCCGTCGTTCTGCACGCGCAGTTCGATCACGCCGCTCTTGGTCTCGACGCGAATGGTCTTCTTGGTGGTCAGGCGCTTGTCCAGCACGAAGCGGGCGAAGCAGCGCGCGCCGTTGCCGCACTGCTCCACCTCGGAGCCGTCGGAGTTGAAGATGCGGTAGCGGAAGTCGACGTCCGGGTGGCTCGGCGGTTCGACGATCAGCAACTGATCGAAGCCGACGCCGGTGTGACGGTCGCCCCACTGCTTGGCATGTTTGGGTTGCACGTGGGCATGCTGACTGATCAGGTCGAGGACCATGAAGTCATTGCCCAGGCCGTGCATCTTGGTAAAGCGCAATAGCATGGCGTCGCCCTCAGGCCGGCAGCAGGCTTTCGCCGGCGTAGAGCTCTTGGACGGTCTCGCGGCGACGCACTTCATAAGCCTGTTCGCCGTCCACCAGCACCTCGGCGGCGCGGCCGCGGGTGTTGTAGTTGGAGCTCATGACGAAACCGTAGGCGCCGGCCGAACGCACGGCCAGCAGGTCGCCTTCTTCCAGCACCAGCTGGCGGTCCTTGGCCAGGAAGTCGCCGGTCTCGCAGATCGGCCCGACCAGGTCGTAGTGGCGCGCTTCGCCGTCACGCGGCTGCACCGGCGAAACGTCCATCCAGGCCTGGTACAAGGCCGGGCGGATCAGGTCGTTCATCGCCGCATCGATGATGGCGAAGTCCTTGTGCTCGGTGTGCTTGAGGTATTCCACCTGGGTCAGCAGCACGCCGGCATTGGCCACGATGAAGCGGCCCGGTTCGAACACCAGGGCCAGATCGCGGCCTGCCAGGCGTTTGCGCACGGCGGCGATGTAATCGCCGGCCAGCGGCGGCTGTTCGTCGCGATACTGCACGCCGAGGCCGCCGCCCAGGTCCAGGTGCCTGATGTGGATGCCGCGGGCGGCCAGCCGGTCGACCAGCAGCAGCAGGCGGTCCAGGGCATCGAGGAAGGGTTCGAGGGTGGTCAGCTGCGAGCCGATATGGCAGTCGACGCCGACCACCTCCAGGTTCGGCAGCTCGGCGGCGCGGGCGTAGACCGCCTCGGCCTGCTCGATGTCGATGCCGAACTTGTTTTCCTTGAGGCCGGTGGAAATGTACGGGTGGGTGCCGGCGTCCACGTCCGGGTTGACCCGCAGCGACACCGGCGCCTTCAGACCCAGTTCGGCGGCAACCTTCTGCAGGCGCTCCAGCTCGACGCTGGACTCGACGTTGAAGCAGTGCACGCCCACTTCGAGGGCGCGGCGCATGTCGTCGCGGCTCTTGCCGACGCCGGAGAAGACGATGCGGCTCGGCTCGCCACCGGCGGCCAGCACGCGCTCCAGCTCACCGCTGGAGACGATGTCGAAGCCGGCGCCGAGGCGGGCCAGGACGTTCAGCACGCCAAGGTTGGAGTTGGCCTTGACCGCGAAGCAGACCAGATGCGGCATGCCGGACAGGGCATCGGCATAGGCGCGGTACTGCGCCTCGATATGGGCGCGCGAGTAGACGTAGGTGGGTGTGCCGAAGCGCTGGGCCAGCGCGGACAAGGCGACACCTTCCGCGAACAGCTCGCCGTCGCGGTAGGTAAAGGCTTCCATGGGGTGCTCCTTCAGAGTTCGAAACGGTCTCGGCTGTTACCGGCGTTTTCGTCGCCCGGCAGATACAGCGGGCCTTTCTGACCGCAGCCGGCCAGCAGGCAGACGGCGGCGAGGAGCGCGAGGGTCAGTCGCTTCATGGGACGGTCCTTGAATAAGCGTGAATTGCGCCCGAGTATACCGACCCCCCGTCACCTTGCCTATGCGCCCGGCGCCCGCCCGGCGGGGCGCTGGCCCAATTGGCGCCTTGGCCTGACGCGACCTCGCGCGGCATTTGCGCCGGCTTGGGTTAGCATTTCGCCAACACCCAGGAGGCTCGATGGAAAATCCCACGACGCTGGCCGGTTCGGTCTCGGTGGCTTACCTGCAGGGCCTGGTCGATCACCTGCAGCGCCAGGGCGTAGCCCCTGCGGCGCTGCTCGCCCACGCCCAGCTGACCCCGGACGTGCTGACCCAGCGTGACCAGCGTATCGCCGCCAGCGCCTACCTGACGCTGCTCGGCGAAGCGGTGCGCTACAGCGCGGACGACTGTCTCGGGCTGCATCTGGGCGAGTCGGTGCGCCCTGGCTACTACGGCGTGCTCGGCTACCTGATCATGAGTTGCGCGACGCTGGCCGACGCACTGCACCGGCAGGCGCGCTATGCCTCGCTGGTGGGCAATCTGGGCCTGGTCGGGCTCGACGACGAACCGCCGCGCCCGGGGTGCGAGGCGCAGGTGGCGCACACCTGGCAACCCTTGCTGGCGCAGCAGCAGCGCCAGCTGAGCGAGGAGACGCTGGCCGGCTGGGTCAGCTTCGGGCGCTGGATCAGCGGGCTGGACATCGCACCGACCGAAGTGCGTTTTCAGCATTCGGCGCCGGCCGATACCTCCGAGCACGCGCGGATCTTTCGCTGTCCGGTGCTGTTCGATCAGGCTGACAACGCCCTGGTGTTTCCCAAGCGTCTGCTGGCCGCGCCGCTGGGGCAGGCCGATGCCCAGGTGCGTCGCATGCTCGACGCCTATGCCGAACGCCTGCTCGCCGAGCTGAACCAGGGCCACAGCGTGCTCGACCGGGCGCGCCTGGAGCTGGCGCGACAACTGCCCGAGCGGGGACCGGATCTGGAGACGATCGCCAGCGCCCTGGCGCTAAGCCCACGTACCCTGCAGCGGCGTCTGCGCGAGGCGGGGCTGTCGTTCAGCCAGCTGGTGGACGAAACCCGCCAGCAACTGGTGCTGCACTACCTGCGCGACCCGGCGCTGGAGCTGGCCGAAATCGCCTTTCTGGTCGGTTTCAGCGAGCCAGGTTCGCTGGCGCGGGCGTTTCGTCGCTGGACGGGAGGGAGCCCGGGCGAGTACCGTCGCCACCTTCTTGGCTAGGCTGGTTAGTCCGGTCTGGCGTTTTCGCCTAATTTTTCTGCAGTCGCTGCACCTTGTGAGGACAACCCGATGAGCCTGAGCGAAGCCCGCTTCCACGATCTGGTCGATGCCACCCAGCAGGCGGTGGAGGACATCTTTGACGACAGCGGTCTGGACGTCGATCTGGAGAACAGCGCCGGCGTACTCACGGTGCGCTTCGACAACGGCAGCCAACTGATTTTCAGCCGCCAGGAGCCGATCCGTCAGCTGTGGCTGGCGGCGCGCTCGGGGGGCTACCACTTCGATTACGACGAGGCCGAAGGGCGCTGGATCTGCGACAGCAGCGACGAGCAGCTGGGCGAGATGCTGGTGCGCATCACGCTGGAACAGTCCGGTGCCGAGCTGGAGTTCGATGAGCTCTGATTCTGCCGACAGGCCGCTGGAGTCGCCGTGCCGCCGCCAGTGTTGCCTGGACGAGCACGACCAGTGCCTGGGCTGCGGCCGCACCCTGCAGGAGATTCTCGATTGGGGCGCGGCCGACAACGCACGGCGCCGGCAGATCGCCGCGGCGGCCGAACAGCGTCTGCGTCAGCGCCGGTCGCCCCCCTGACCGAGCGGTCTTGTTTATTTGTCCGGCTGTGTTAGGGTCGGAGCAACATTCAGCTGAACCCCGCCTTCGGGCGGGGTTTTGTTTTTTGAGCCTCACGCAAGGAGTCCGCCCGGCATCATGAACAATGCACCTGCCATCACCATTACCCGTCTCGATCTGCAGCGTCTGGAGCGTCTGCTCGACAGTCTGGATGAGTTCGGCCCCGGCGCGGCCGCGCTGCAGGCCGAGCTGGATCGCGCCGAGGTGGTGGGCCTCGACGAGGTGCCCGCCGGCCTGGTGACCATGAATTCGCGCGTGCACTGCCGTGAAGAGAGCAGCGGTAAGGACTATCACCTGACCCTGGTCTACCCGCAGGACGCCGGGGGCGAGGGGACGGTGAGCATTCTTGCGCCGGTGGGCAGTGCGCTGCTCGGCCTGTCGGTCGGTCAGCACATCGACTGGCCGGCGCCCGGCGGCAAGCAGCTCAAGCTGACCCTGCTGGCCGTCGAGTACCAGCCGGAAGCGGCAGGCGAGTACGACCGCTGACGCGCCGATTCGTCTGGACTAGAGTGAGGTTTCCAGCCTTCGGCAAGGAAGCCTCGCCATGTCCAGTCTGCCCCTGTATTTCCCGCCCACCTATCAGCTAGCGCGCGCCCTGCGCTGTGCCGAGCTGGTGGTGCTCGCGTACGATCAGTACGCGCAGTGGCTGGCGCAGCAGCGCCCGCGCAAGCCCCAGCAGTTTCACTGGCAGCCGCCTCAGCAGGCCGGCTGGCAGCTGTCCGCACCGATCTGGAGCATCCTCAGCGAGTGGTACGTGCTCGACGAGTCGGAGCCGTTCGGCTTCGCCGCGCGCGATGCGCAGGGCGACTGCTATCTGGTGTTCCGCGGTACCGAGTCGGTGCAGGACTGGCTCGACGACCTCGACCTGGATCAGCGCGCCTACCCCTGGCAGGCCGGTGGTGGCCTGGTGCACGACGGTTTCCTCAAGCTGTATGCGTCCCTGCGCGACCAGGCGTTGCTGGCGCTGGAACAGCTGCAGCCACAGGGCATGCTCTGGGTCTGCGGCCACAGCCTGGGCTGTGCGCTGAGCAGCCTGGCGGTGCCGGATCTGCGGCGACGCTGGCCCTTTCTGGCGCTGCAGCACTACAACTTCGCCAGCCCGCGGCTGGCCTCGCCGGCGTTCGCCAACTACTACAACGCGCTGGCCGTGCCCACCTATCGGCTGGTCAACGACAGCGACCTGGTGCCGGAGGTACCACCGGCGGACAGCGATGGCTGGCTCTATCAGCATCTCGGCCTGGCGGTGACCTTCACCGCCAGTTACGCAGGGGTTGCCGACAATCACAGCATGGGCGGCTGTTATCTCTTCGCACTGAACAATCCGCAGTCGCCGATGCGCGGCTAGCAGGGTGACGTCGGCTAGGCCTGCTGCAGCGCCGCATTGAGGGCATCTTCCAGTTCGCTCTTGTAGCGCAGGTAGTGCACGGTCTGCGCCTGTTGCCCGGCGAGCACGGCAGAGAGATCGAGGTCGGTGATGTAGCAGGGGTAGCGTTCGCCGCCGGCGCGCTGGGCCAGGATGTGCTGGGCCACGGCGCGATACAGCTCGCGCCCGTACTCCAGCTCGGAGAACTCGCGGTGGTTGCAGTACAGGGTGACATGGCGCTGGCGTCCGTCGCCCGGCTCGATGATGGCCTGCACGTCGTAGAACGGATGGCTGACCTGCGCCTGCGGTGCCGGCCTGCGCTCCAGGCGCTGGGCGCGCAGCGGCGCGGCTGGCAGCAACTGGTAGTAGAGAATTTCCAGCGGCGCCTGGTTGTCGCTGCTGTCGAGCGGCAGCATGGCGTTGCGTCGGTACTGCAGCGATTGCAGGAAGCGTTGCAGCGGCGTCAGCAGGCTCTGTTCGTCGCGAAACGGCAGGCGGCGGCGCCACAGGGCATTGTTCTCGTCGAGCAGGGTCAGCTCGGCTTCGCCGCTGGTCTCGTGCTGGCGGTAGAACAGCTGGATGCACTGCGGCCGCCCCATGGGCAGGATCAGCGCCAGATCGTCGCCCTCCAGCGCATGGCGATCCAGGTGCAGCGGGCTGTAGAGCTCCTGCTCGGCCCCCAGGTGTTCGAGCAGGGCCGGCAGGTCGCCTAGGGCGGCATGGCTGACCTGGCCCGGCGTCAGCTGCAGCACGTGGTAATGCTGGCGCACCTGCACCAGGTAGCGCGCCTGGCGGCCTTCGGCATAGGTGGCGAGCAGGTCGCGCAGCAGTTCCTCGACCCGCTCGGCGATGGCGGGCGCACGGTTGCGGCAGTAGCAGCGCACCTGAACGCCCGGCTGCGGGCCACCTGGCGGCAGACTGTTGAGCAGATCGCACAGGCAGTCGAGCAGGGCATCGCTGCCGTCGTAGCGGCTGACCTGCAATTCGTTCCAGCTGTTGAGCACCACCTGATCCAGGGTCAGCACCAGGTTCTCGCGCACGCCCGAATAGCCCAGGGCATCGGTGCGTCCGGTGGTCATGTGCACATTCATCTGGCTGTGCTGCGGCAGCGGGTCGACGCCGACGTTGACCAGCAACAATACCTGGCTGGGAACGCTGGCGCGCAAAAGAGCCGCCTCCTCGACGCCGGGTTGCGGCAGGGGAAAGCTGTGCTGCAGGCTGGTAATCAGGTTGGACAGCTCGAAGTCGGTCAGATCGCTGCTGCCCGGGTGCAGCGACAGCCGGGTGGCGGCGTCGATGACCCCGTTGCGGTGGCACCAGGCGAGCAGCTCGACCAGTTCGCGCGTGCGTTTGAGCGGTGCGAAATCGGGCCACTCCTGGGCGCCCAGGCTGCCGGTGAACAGCGCCCACTGATAATCGTTGGGCGCTTCCGGGCTGGGGTGCTGGACGAGCGTCAGGATGTCCTCGGCCAGATCGGGGGCGATGCCCGGGTTGATGAATTCGACCTTACCGGCCTTGCGCTCGAAGGCGGCATACAGGCGTCGACCCAGCACATTGAGATCGCGGTTGTTCAGCGAACTGCCAGCCTGGGCGCTACGGGCGAACTGGGAGAGAAAGCGATAGCTGTAGGTCAGCTCGTTGACCAGCACGCGACGCTCGGCGGCGACCTGGCGCACCTTCCACTGGCTGCGACTGTCGAGCAGGTTGAGCTGGCGCGTGTTCCAGCCCCACTCGGCGGTCAGGCGCTCGAGCAGCAGGCGCTGCCAGCTCTTGGCGCGGCCGCGAGTCGGCGGCCGGCTGATCTTCTTGTTCACCTTCAAATACAGGCAGCGACGTACCAGCTCCAGGCGCTCGAGGTCGCCGCGGGCGCTCAGATATTCTTCGAGGCGTCGGTAGACCACGACGTACGGGTCCAGCTCGTCGAGGTCGAGACGGCCTTCGAACACCGCCTGCTTGAAGCGCAGCGACAGGCACTCGACCCTGGGGTGCTCGCTGGCGTACACCTCGGTGAGCAGCAGCTTGAGCACCGACTTGTAGGGCGACTCGATGCCCTTGTACAGCTGCCACATGCCGGCGCCGATGAACTCATCGGGGGGGATGTGCGCCAGGTGGCCCAGGTCGAGCACGTCCTCGGCGCGCACGAAGCGCTTGCTCAGCAGGGTGCGGCAGTAATCGTGGTAGCGCGGTTCTTCGTATACCGGCACCAGCCACCACAGCGGCGTGCGGCCGCCGAGCCAGATGGCCGTGCGGTAGAACTCGTCGAGCAGCAGGTAGTGCTGGGTCGTGCCGCAGTCGTCCGAGGTCAGTTGCGCCTCGCGCGCGCCCTGGGTGAAGCGCTGCGGATCGACGAGAAAGACGTGCACCTCGGCGCCCTGGGTGGCGGCCCAGCTTTCCAGCAGGTCGCTCTTCTTGCGCAGCTCCTGCAGCTGCTGCGCGGTGAGGGTGGGGCTGTGGCACAGCCACAGGTCCATGTCGCTCTGCTCGGCCTGGGCCACGGTGCCCAGGCTGCCCATCAGGAACAGACCATGCAGCGGGGCGCTGCCCTGACCGCGGCGTGGCTTGTAGACGAAGGAGCGTGTCAGGCGCTGGACCTCGGCGAGCACCTCGTCATCCGGCTCGAAACCGCTCAGGCCGGCGGGTGTGGCGGCGGAGACGTAACCCGGCAGCAGCGGATGGTTGACGTGCAGCAGCAACGGCAACAGCTTGAGCACCAGCTGCTGGCGGCTGGAGAGGCCCAGCATGGTGCGCTGCAGGCGACCCTGGTTGATCTTGAGAAAACGCGCGCGCAGCTGCGTCAGCACCTTGCGGTCGATGCCGTCGTCGATGTCCGGGCGGATTTCCAGGGTGCGCGTCATGTTCGAACTCTGCTGGGGATGATGCAAGCCTATCAGCGGCGTGCTCGCCAGTGCAGTGCCTGTGACGCTATATCGCCCGCCGAACCTGTCCCTTTAAGGGCGGCCGACGGGCGTTGCGGATTAAGCAGGGGTGGTCTGGCGGGTCGAGAGGATGGTCAGCAGGGCTTGCGCATGTTCAGCGGCATCGATGCCCAGGCTGGTCAGGTAGCCGCCGTCGGCCTGGCTGACCAGGCCCTTCTCGTACAGGCGGGTGATGGCGCCCTGGGCCTTGAACGAGGCGTTGTTGTGCACCTTCAACCCTTCCTGATGGTTATCCAGATTGTACAGGGCGAGGATTTCCAGCTCGTCGATCAGTTCGGCAGTGAATGACTTCATGGCGACTCCGGCTTGTTGTTATGGCCTTCGCTCAGTGTAGAGGATGTGCCGGGGCTTGCCCGGCGAGCGGGCGCCTATTGATCGTCGCTCTGCTCCTCTGGCGGCAGTTCTGGCAGCGCGCGCAGGGCCTGCTCGTACCAGGCGCCATCGAAGGGACGGTCCTCGCGCAGCATGGCGTCGACCTCGTGAGCCAGCACCAGCGCCATCAGCTCGAGAATCTCCTCGCGCTCATAGCCGACCAGCGTCAGCTTGTTGTACACCGCCTTGGCGGCGGCAGGTTCGCCACTTTCCAGCTGATTCTCGATGGCCTGGATCAGCGTGGCTTCGGCGAAGTCTTCGTCGTTGTCGTCGTGTTCGCTCATGGCGGTTTTCCGTGTTGATGCGCTACAGGCGCAGGCCGACATTGACCATCAGCGCGGCATTGCCCAGCAGTACCAGTTCGGCGGCCAGGCCGTGGCCGTGCACGCCGAGCGAGGGAATGATGGCCGGCGCCACGCCGAGGCGATTGAGGGGAATCTTGTCGCGGTATTCGCCGCGGTATCCGTGCAGCAGCCCGCCGGTCAGCTTGGCGTAGAAGGGATGGCGTTCGCTGTCGAAGCGACGCCCCAGGTAGGCGTACTGCGAATTCTGGTCGAAGGAATTGCGGAAGACGGCGCCGCCCCACAGGTTGCCAGAGGCGTAGCCGCGCTCCAGGCCGATCAGGCGCTGATGGTTGTTGTGGTCCGGCTCGGGGTGGTAGTGGCGGGTGTAGACGCTGGTCTGCACCTGCCAGTAGTCGCCTTCGCTGGCGAGGGCCATCGGAACCGAGAGGGCCAGCAGCCCCAAAAACAACGCATGACGCATGTAGCCTCCTGGTCGATTGGCGGGGCGGCCGAATGCCGCCCCTGCCTGCGACCTCAGCGCGCGGCGAGAAGTTCGCGGCCGCGTGCCACCGCGGCGCGTACCTGGTTCGGTGCGGTGCCGCCGATATGGTCGCGGGCGCCGACCGAGCCTTCCAGGGTCAGTACGGCGAACACGTCGTCATCGATCTGGTCGCTGAACTGGCGCAGCTCGTCCAGGCTCATCTCGGCCAGGTCCTTGCCGCTCTGTACGCCGTACTTGACCGCATGGCCGACGATCTCGTGGCAGTCGCGGAACGGCAGGCCCTTGCGCACCAGGTAGTCGGCCAGGTCGGTGGCGGTGGAGAAGCCGCGCAGCGCCGCCTCGCGCATGATCTCGCGCTTGGGCTTGATCGCCGGGACCATGTCGGCAAAGGCGCGCAGGCTGTCGCGCAGGGTGTCGGCGGCGTCGAACAGCGGTTCCTTGTCTTCCTGGTTGTCCTTATTGTAGGCCAGCGGCTGGCCCTTCATCAGGGTCAGCAGGCCGGTCAGGGCGCCGAACACGCGGCCGGTTTTGCCGCGCACCAGCTCGGGCACGTCCGGGTTCTTCTTCTGCGGCATGATCGAGCTGCCGGTGCAGAAGCGATCGGGCAGGTCGATGAACTGGAACTGCGCGCTGGTCCACAGCACCAGCTCTTCGGAGAAGCGCGACAGGTGCATCATCGCCAGCGAGGCGGCGGCGCAGAATTCGATGGCGAAGTCGCGATCCGACACGCCGTCCAGGGAGTTGCCGCCCACGGCGTCGAAGCCCAGCAGTTCGGCGGTGATCTCGCGCTGGATCGGGTAGGTGGTGCCGGCCAGCGCGGCGCTGCCCAGGGGCATGCGGTTGGTGCGCTTGCGGCAGTCCACCAGGCGCTCGTAATCACGCGAGAGCATCTCGAACCAGGCCAGCAGGTGATGGCCGAAGGTCACCGGCTGGGCAGTCTGCAGATGGGTGAAGCCGGGCATGATGGTGTCCGCTTCGGCCTCGGCCAGACCCAGCAGGCCCTGCTGCAGGCGGGTGATCTCGGCGAGGATGACGTCGATCTCGTCGCGCAGCCACAGGCGGATGTCGGTGGCCACCTGGTCGTTGCGCGAGCGGCCGGTATGCAGCTTCTTGCCGGTGACGCCGATGCGGTCGGTCAGGCGTGCCTCGATGTTCATGTGCACGTCTTCCAGGTCCACGCGCCAGTCGAACTGGCCGGCTTCGATCTCGCCCTGGATCTGCTTGAGGCCGCCTTCGATGGCGTCGCGCTCGGCATCGGTGAGCACGCCGACCTTGGCCAGCATGCTGGCGTGGGCGATGGAGCCCATGATGTCGTGGCGATACAGGCGCTTGTCGAATTCGACCGAGGCGGTGAAGCGGGCGACGAAGGCGTCGACGGGCTCGCTGAAGCGGCCGCCCCAGGATTGGTTGGTTTTTTCGCTGCTCATGGTTCGGGCTCTGGATCGGGCAGACCGCATCGGCGGCCGGCATGGCGGACAAAGTGCGTCGATAATAACAGGGTCGGCGCTCCTTTCGCCGCGCCGCGTTTGCCGCCGGGCAGGCATCGGGGTTGTCGGCTGCTTCACAGTTTTGTCGCGACGGCGGCATTTCGGTGCTTTATTTTGCCCGGCTGGAGCCGTCTGGCTTGCCGGCTTGCCGGGCGACACGGAAACTTCGCCGATGCACACTCAATCGCTTGCCAAGAACAAACACAACGACCCTGCCGACGAGTTCTTCGTCCCGGAACTGTGCCAGCCCGAAGCGCTGCTGAGCATGGTGCTGCTGGCCGAACTGCTGGTGCTGGTGCTGGTGCTCGCCCAACCGATGACGCCGGGCTTCGACTGGGTGCGTCTGGCCCTGACCTCGCTGTTCGTGCAGTGGATCGTGCTGCTGTCGGCGGCCGTGCTGTGCCGCCTGCGCCCGCTGCTGGCGCGCCTGCGCCCGGCAATCGCCGGAGGGCTGTGCTGCGCCCTGGTGGTGCTGCTGACCCTGGGCTGCACGGCCGTGGCGGACTACTACGACCTGGGCGGACCGTTGCCGCGCAGTGGCGAGGTCAATCTCTACCTGCGTCACGCGCTGATCGGCCTGATCATGTCCGCACTGCTGCTACGCTATTTCTATCTGCAGAGCCAATGGCGCAGGCAGGAACAGGCCGAATTGCGCGCGCGCATCGAATCGCTGCAGGCGCGCATCCGTCCGCATTTCCTGTTCAACAGCCTCAACAGCATCGCCAGCCTGGTCACGCTCGATCCGCACAAGGCCGAGCAGGCGGTGCTGGATCTGTCCGATCTGTTTCGCGCCAGTCTGGCCAAGCCCGGCACGCTGGTGCCCTGGAAGGAGGAACTGGAGCTGGCGAAACGATATCTATCGATTGAGCACTATCGGCTCGGCGAGCGTCTACAGTTGCAATGGGAGGTCGAAGGTGTGCCGGAGGATCTGCCGATCCCCCAATTGACCCTCCAGCCGCTGTTGGAGAATGCGCTGATCTACGGCATCCAGCCACGCATCGAAGGTGGCCTGGTGCGAGTCGAAGCGGATTACCAAAATGGTGTGTTCAGCTTGTGTGTCAGCAATCCGTATGAAGAGCGGGGCGAGCAGCATCCGTCACGGGGAACGCAACAAGCGCTGAGCAATATAGATGCGCGTCTGGCGGCACTTTTCGGGCCGCGCGCGAGTCTCAGCGTGGAGCGCCGTGACGGCCGTCATTACAGCTGTCTACGCTATCCTTGTGCGAGACTCACGCAGGAAGCCAGAGCAATATGAATGTCCTGATCGTCGATGACGAACCCCTAGCCCGCGAGCGCCTGAGCCGCATGGTCGGTGAGCTCGAGGGTTACCGGGTCCTGGAGCCCGCCGCCAGCAATGGCGAGGAAGCTCTGACCCTGATCGATAGCCTCAAGCCGGATGTGGTCCTGCTGGATATCCGCATGCCCGGTCTGGATGGTCTGCAGGTCGCTGCCAGACTCTGCGAGCGCGAAGCACCGCCGGCGGTGATCTTCTGCACGGCTCACGATGAATTCGCCCTGGAGGCTTTCCAGGTCAGCGCGGTCGGCTATCTGGTCAAGCCGGTGCGGGCGGAGAATCTCAGCGAGGCGCTGAAGAAGGCCGAGCGGCCCAACCGCGTGCAGCTGGCGGCATTGACCCGCCCGGCGGCGGAAAGTGGCGGCGGCCCGCGGACCCACATCAGCGCCCGCACGCGCAAGGGCATCGAGCTGGTCCCGCTGGATCACGTGGTCTACTTCATCGCCGATCACAAGTACGTGACGTTGCGCCACGAGGGCGGCGAAGTGCTGCTCGACGAGCCGCTCAAGGCGCTGGAGGACGAGTTCGGCGACCGCTTCGTACGCATCCACCGCAATGCACTGGTTGCCCGTGAGCGCATCGAGCGCCTGCAGCGTACGCCGCTGGGGCATTTCCAGCTGTTCCTGAAAGGCCTGGACGGCGACTCGCTGGTGGTCAGCCGGCGCCATGTGGCCGGCGTGCGCAAGCTGATGCAGTCGCTGTAGCTGCGGCCTATGGCCGCCTCCCGCCACTGGCGCCTGGCGAGCCTGTTATGATTCGCGGCAATCGTTTTCTGGAATTGCCCCATCATGCCCCGCGAAATCCGCATCGCCACCCGTAAGAGCGCCCTGGCCCTGTGGCAGGCCGAATATGTCAAAGCCCGCCTCGAACAGGCCCACCCCGGTCTGCTGGTGAGTCTGGTGCCCATGGTCAGTCGCGGCGACAAGCTGCTCGATGCACCGCTGGCGAAGATCGGCGGCAAGGGCCTGTTCGTCAAGGAACTGGAAACCGCGCTGCTGGAGAACGAGGCCGACATCGCCGTGCATTCGATGAAGGACGTGCCGATGGACTTTCCCGAAGGCCTGGGCCTGTACTGCATCTGCGAGCGCGAGGACCCGCGCGACGCCTTCGTTTCCAACACCTATGCCAGCCTCGACGCCTTGCCGGCCGGCAGCGTGGTGGGCACCTCCAGCCTGCGTCGCCAGGCCCAGCTGCTGGCCCGCCGGCCCGATCTGAAAATCCACTTCCTGCGCGGCAACGTCAACACCCGCCTGGCCAAGCTCGATGCCGGCGAGTACGACGCCATCATCCTTGCCGCCGCCGGTCTGATCCGCCTCGGCTTCCAGGACCGTATCCGCAGCTCGATCAGCGCCGAGGACAGCCTGCCGGCCGGTGGCCAGGGCGCCGTCGGCATCGAGTGCCGAAGCGCCGACGCCGAGATTCACGCGCTGCTGGCGCCGCTGCATCACCGCGAAACCGCGCTGCGGGTGACCGCCGAGCGTGCATTGAACAAGCGCCTCAATGGCGGCTGCCAGGTGCCCATCGCCTGCTACGCGCTGCTGGAGAACGATCAGCTGTGGCTGCGCGGCCTGGTCGGCCAACCCGACGGCGGCCTGTTGCTGCGCGCAGAAGATCGCGCCGCCAGCAGCGACGCCGAAGCCCTGGGGGTGCGGGTGGCCGAGGCGCTGCTGGCGCAGGGCGCCGAGGCCATTCTCAAGGCCGTCTATGGCGAGGCCGGCCACCCTTGAGCACCTGGCGCCTGTTGCTGACGCGTCCTGCCGAGGACTGTGCGGCGCTGGCGCAAACGCTGGCAGAACACGGCATCGCCGGCAGCTGCATGCCCTTGCTGGGTATCGAACCGCTGCCCGAGACGGCCGAGCAGCGCATCGCCTTCGCCGAACTGCAACGCTACTGCGCGGTGATCGTGGTCAGCAAACCTGCTGCGCGCCTCGGCCTGGCGCTGCTGGTTGGTCACCGCGCCGAGCCGCTGACCGGTCAGCCCTGGTTCGCCGTCGGGGCCGCCACGGCAGCGCTGCTCACCGAGCATGGCCTGCCTGTCCACTACCCCGAGCGCGGCGACGACAGCGAAGCCCTGCTTGCGCTGCCGGCCCTGCAGAGCGCCCTGGCCGCCGAGTCCGCGCCGCAGGTGCTGATCCTGCGCGGCGAGGGTGGCCGAGAATTCCTCGGCCAATGCTTGCGCGGCCAAGGTGCGAGCGTCGACTATCTGCCACTGTATCGCCGCGTGCTGCCGTCATACCCGGCGGGCGAACTGAGCCGGCGCGTGCAGGCGGAACGCCTGAACGGCCTGGTGGTCAGCAGTGGACAGGGTTTCGAGCATCTGCTGCAGCTCGCTGGCGATGACTGGCCGGCGTTGGCTCGGCTACCCTTGTTCGTACCCAGCCCGCGTGTCGCCGAACAGGCACGCGCTGCGGGTGCGCAGATCGTTGTGGACTGTCGCGGCGCCAGTGCCGCGGCCTTGCTGGCAGCCCTGGAGCAGTTTCCGGCTGCCGCCCTCTAAAAGGACGGATACGTGAGCGAAGCAGCCACCCCGCAAACGCCAGAAGAAAAACCGGCCAGCGAGGCCGTGAACACCACCCCGACCCCGCCCGTGAAGCCAGCGCGCAATGGCGCCGCGACCGGGCTTGCCGCGTTCGCTCTGCTGATCGGCCTGGCCGGCGCTGGTGCCGGCGGCTGGAGCCTCTGGCAATTGCAGCAGATGCAGAGCAGGGATCAGCAGCAGACCGAGGCCCTGCAGCGCACGCGCGACGACAGCGCGAAACAGCTTCAGGGACTGGCCCGGCAGCTCGATGCGCGGCTCGCCGAGCTGCCCAGTGCCTCCGAACTGAACGAACGGCGCCGCCTGCTGGCCAACCTGCAGTCCGATCAGCAGCGCCTCAGCCAGCGCCTGGAGTCGGTGCTCGACGGCAGCCGCCAGGACTGGCGCCTGGACGAGGCCGAGCACCTGTTGCGCCTGGCCAGCCTGCGTCTGTCCGCCCTGCAGGACGTCGCCAGCGCCGAGGCCCTGGTGCTGACGGCCGACGACATCCTGCGCGAGCAGGACGACCCCGCTGCATTCGCCGCCCGTGAGCAGCTCAGCCGCAGCCTGGAAGCGCTGCGCACCACGCAGCGCCCGGACCGCGTCGGTCTGTTCCTGCAACTGGGCGCGCTGCGCGAGCAGGCCGCCACGCTCAATCCGCTGGCGCCGACCTTCGAAGGCCAGGGTGACGTGCTCTCCGACCTGGCTGCCGAGGGCGATGGCAGCGCCTGGTGGGGCGAATGGGTGAAGAAACTGTCGGAATACTTCCGCATCGAGTTCGACGCTGACCGCAACGTGCGGCCGCTGCTGTCCGGGCAGAGCCTGTCGCAGGTGCGGCTGAGCCTGTCGCTGGCGCTGGAGCAGGCGCAGTGGGCCGCCCTGCACGGCCAGACCGGCGTGTACCGGCAGGCGCTGAAGCAGGCCGAGGAGATCCTCGATGCCCACTTCAATCTGGACAACCCGGACAGCCGTGCCCTGCGCCAGCGCTTCGCCGAACTGGCGGACGCCACCGTCGAGGTCAAGGTGCCGGATCTGAGCGATTCGCTCGACGCGCTGCAGGCCTACCTGCACCGCAAGCAGGCGCAGCGCCGGCAGGGGGCCGCCGCGGCCGAGGAGGCGCAATGAGACGCCTGCTCTGGCTTCTGGTACTGCTGGCCGTCGCAGCCGGCCTCTACCTGCTCCATCTGGCCATGGAGGCGGATCACGGCTACGTGCTGTTCGCCTACCAGGGGTTTCGTTACCAGTCCGGCCTGTGGGCATTCCTCGGTTTGGTCCTGGCCGTGGTGGTGCTCTACTACCTGATCAAGTGGACATTGCGCCTGCTGCTCAGCTCGACTCGCCTGGCCAACCCCTGGTCGCGGCTGCATCGCAATCGTCGCGTGCGTCTGGCCTCCGAACAGGGCCTGCTGGATCTCGCCGAGGGCCGCTGGGCACGTGCCCAGCGCCAGCTGACCCGCGCCGCCGAGGCCGACAGCCAGCCGCTGATGTATTACCTGGGCGCCGCGCGCGCGGCGAACAAGCTGGGGCAGCACGAACAGAGCGATGAGTTGCTCGAGCGAGCCCTGCACAAGCAGCCGCAGGCCGAGCTGGCCATCGCGCTCACCCATGCCGAACTGCAGCGCAGCCGCGGCGACAACGAGGCCGCGCTGGAAACCCTGCAGGCGATGCGTCAGCGCCACCCGGGGCATCACCTGGTGCTGCGTCAGCTGCAGCGCCTGTACCTGCAGCGCCAGGACTGGTCGGCTCTGCTGGGTCTGTTGCCCGAGCTGCGCAAGGAGAAGGCGCTGCCGGCGGCCGAACTCGACGAGCTGGAGCGCGAAACCTGGCGCGGCCGTCTCGCCGATGCCGGCCTTGCCGGTCAGGGCCAGGGCGAAACGGCGCTGCAGCCGCTGACCCAGGCCTGGCAGCAGCTCTCCGCGCCCCTGCGTCAGGAGCCGGAATTGGTCGCCACCTATGTCGAGCAACTGCGTCGTCTGGGAGCCCAGGAAGAAGCCGAGGAGGTGCTGCGCAGCACCCTCAAGCGCAGCTACGACAGCCGCCTCGCGCGGTTCTACGGTGTGCTGCGCGGCGCCGACCCGGCGCGTCAGCTGCAGACCGCCGAGCTCTGGCTCAAGCAGCATCCGCAGGACCCGGCCCTGCTCCTGACCCTGGGGCGGCTCTGCCTGCAGAACCAGCTGTGGGGCAAGGCGCGCGACTATTTCGAAACCAGTCTCAAGCTCGAACGCCATCCCGAGACCTGTGCCGAGCTGGCGCGTCTGCTGGCCCAGCTGGGTGAGCTGGAGCGCAGCAATCAGCTGTTGCTGGAAAGCCTCGGCCTGCTGCATCAGGGCCTGCCACCCTTGCCGCAACCGCAGGGCGCGAGCGCCTGAAGGGTTGCGGCCGATTGCCGCAGCGGGCGGCGCCAGCAGACGGAGGGCGGCTGCGGCCGGATGAACAGCCATGGACCCAGCCTGGGGCGCCTTGAAAGGCGCCCTCGCTTTCCTCTACCGTTACGACCCTCGATTTCCCTCCCGGAGCCGTCATGCATCTGGCCAGTCCGCGTCCCCTGTTCTTCCTGGCATTTATCGGCTGCGTGCTGCTGATGGCGGCTGCCCTGTACCTTGAGCACGTCGTCGGCCTCGAGCCTTGCCCGATGTGCGTGCTGCAGCGCATCTGTGTGATCGCCTTCGGCGTCGTCTGCCTGCTGGCCGCCATTCATGGCCCCGCTCGCCTTGGCCGGCGCATCTATGCGCTGCTGGCGCTGCTGTTCGCCGGCGCCGGTGCCGCCACTGCCGGTCGGCAGATCTGGTTGCAGAGCGTGCCGGCCGACCAGCTCGAGGCCTGCCTGCCAAGCCTGGAATTCATGATGCAGGCCCTGCCGATGCAGGACATCGTGCGTCTGGTGTTCCAGGGCAGCGCCGACTGTGCCGAGGTGAAGTGGACGCTGTTCGGTATGAGCATCCCGGAATGGAGCCTGCTCGGCTTCATCGGCATGATCGGTTTCTGCCTGTTTCAGCTGCTGCGCCGCGACTGATCAGGCGCAACGCCTGGAGCCGCGGGCCTCGCGGCCTGTCGATTAAACGCTCGTATGAAATTTCTCGCGGCGGTGCCTTGATGGCCGTTGCCCAGGGGCATAATCTGGCTCGCACGCACCGCCGGAAAAACGCCGTTTTGCGGTTGCCTTCCCAAAACCGAGCACCGGTTGACAGAAAATCGTCGAGATAGATTTTTATCGTCGCGCAGCGACGGCCCAGAGGGTGGCCGCCAAGGGGCTGCAGGCCATAAAAACGTCTCGGGAGCGGACGTACGACAGGCATTAGCAAGAAGGGAAGTGAGGTCCATCATGCTTGAGAGTTGCCAGAACGCACAGGAACGTTGGGGTGGGGTCCATCAGTTGATCGACCGCTGGCTGGGGGAGCGTCGCGAGCTTGTGCTGGCCTATACGGCGCTCAGCAAAGCACCGCAGGCGCCTGCCATCAACGGCGAAGCCCTGCAGGGCTTCTGCGAAATCCTCGTGGATTACGTATCGGCCGGTCACTTCGAGGTCTACGAGCAGCTCACCAGCGAGGCCAAGGCATTCAACGACAAGCGCGGTCTGGAATTGGCCAAGCAGATCTACCCGCGCATCGAAGCCATCACCGAGGTGGCGCTGGCTTTCAATGACCGCTGCGACAACGGCGACTGCCGTGACAGCGTGTCGTTGGTGGCGGAGCTGAACCGTCTGGGGCAGCTGCTGCACGAGCGTTTCGAACTGGAAGACTGCCTGATCGAGGTGTTGCACAACGCCCATCAGGAGCAGGCCGCCGAAGCCCTCTGACGGCCTGACGCACACGAGCCCGGATGACTCCGGGCCTTGTCTGTCTTGGATCGACGTTCAGTCGGTCACGTCCAGCAGGCGTAGATCGAACACCAGGGGCGCATGGGGCGGTATCAGATCTCCCGCGCCTTCTTCTCCGTAAGCCTGATTCGATGGAATCACCAGGCGCCAGTGGGCGCCTTTCGGCATCTGCAGCAGCGCACTGCGCCAGCCCGCGATCAGACTGTCCAGACGAAACCACTGTGGCGTACTGCTCTCGTCGAAGACACTGCCGTCGGCCAGCTCGCCGCGATAACTCACCTGCACTCGGCTGCGGGCGGTGGGCCTGGGGCCACTGCCAGGGCTGAGCTCGGTCACCAGCACGCCATTGCCCAGCTCCCGCACGTTGGGGCGACGACTTTCCCCGGCGAGAAAGCGCTGCTCGGATTCGATGGCCTTGTCATGACGTTGAGGCGAGGCGTCGATACGGGCTTCGTGTTCATCGAGCAGCTGCTCGATGCGCGCGGCATCGAGCCGCAGAGGCTTGCCCTCGTAAGCCTGGCGCAAGCCTTCGAGCAGTTCGCCCAGCGGCAGGTCGGGTACCTCTTCATGCAGGCGCTCGCCAAGGCGTACGCCGAGGCTGTAGGCCAGATCCTGCTGGTGCTGGTCGGCCTGCGCGCTCAGGCTGCAGCAGATAGCAAGGGCGGCTAGTACGGCGCGGCTCATGACGATGTCTCCCGGTGAATATGCCGGCGATTATGCCAGGCGGGCAGTGCCCGCGCTCTGCTTGCCAAAAGGCCTATGGCGAGCCTTCTCGCCTGCGTCTAGTATGGGCGCATCCACATCCGCCTGGAGGCGCGCCATGTCGGCCAAGAAGAAGACCATCAGTACCCCCCTGCATCTGCTGCACCAACTGTCTGCCAGCCTGCTCGAGCATCTGGAAAATGCCTGCTCGCAAGCGCTCGTCGATGCCGAGAAACTGCTCGCCAAGCTGGAAAAGCAACGCGGCAAGGCACAGGAAAAACTGCACAAGGCGCGCGGCAAGTTGCAAGACGCCGCCGTTGCCGGCAAGACCAAGGCGCAAGCCAAGGCCAAGGACGTGGTAGCCGAGCTGGAAGAGCTGCTCGATACCCTCAAGGCTCGCCAGAGCGAAACCCGCGGCTACATCGCCCAGCTCAAGCGTGACGCGCAGGAAAGCCTGAAGCTGGCGCAGGGCGTCGGCAAGGTGAAGGAAGCCGCTGCCAAGGCGCTCGATGGGCGCGAGGCCAAGGCCGCAGCTCCCGCAGCCAAACCGGCCAGCAAGCCGGCTGCCGCGAAGAAACCGGCTGCTGCCAAGGCGCCGGCGAAGAAGGCTCCTGCCAAACCGGCCGCCAAGCCCGCTGCGGCAAGCAAGCCTGCCGCCAAGCCGGCCGCTGGCAAACCTGTTGCGGCCAAGACTGCTGCAGCCAAGGCACCAGCCAAACCGGTAGCGCCGAAAGCGGCGGCTAAACCGGTGGCGCCCAAAGCGGCTGCCAAGCCGGCTGCGGCAAAGGCTCCAGCCAAGCCCGTGGCGAGCAAGCCTGCGGCCAAGCCATCCGCCGCCAAACCTGCAGCAGACAAACCCGCTGCCAAGTCGGCGCCTGCCAAACCGGCTGCCAAGCCCGCCAGCAAACCGGT